>NZ_RAWD01000039.1:0-40671 GCF_003612065.1 Corallococcus sp. CA047B | reverse complement strand
GGTGCGCGGTCCCTTCCGCGAGTACCTGCGCAGCTCGCTGGACCTGCTGGCGCAGCTGGCGCGCAGCCTGGGCATGGACCTGTCCAAGGGCGGCATCGCGCCGGAGGACCTGGAGTTCGTGCTGGACTACGGCTTCGACAACGAGGGCCGGCCCTACCTGGCCATGGACCTGCTGGAGGACGCGCGCACGCTGGTGGAGGCCGGCTCGGACGCGCCCCTGCCCACGCAGGTGGGGCTCCTGGTGCAGACGCTCCAGGCGCTCGCGTACCTGCACCGGCGCGGCATCATCCACCGCGACCTGAAGCCCGGGAACGTGCTGGTGGTGCGCGGCCAGGTGAAGGTGCTGGACTTCGGGCTCGCGGTGGGCCGCGACCAGGGCCGCCGCGCGCACCCGGCCGGCACCCCGGGCTACCTGGCCCCGGAGCTCTTCGAGGACCAGCCCCCGTCCGAACAGACCGACCTCTTCAGCTTCGGCGCCATGGCGTGCCAGATGTTCTTCGGGCGGCTGCCCCACGCCGGCCAGGTGTTCGCGACGCCGGACTTCCCGCCCGCGCTCAAGGCCGCGCTGGAGCAGCTGGTGGCCCCGGACGCCCACCGCCGGCCGCGTGACGCGGAGGCCGTCATCGCCGCGCTGTGCGCCGCCACCGGCCAGCCCGTGCCCGCCGAGTCCGCCGCCACCCGCGAGAGCTTCCTCCAGTCCGCGCGCTTCGTGGGCCGCGTGAGCGAGCGCGAGCACCTGAACGACGTGCTCGACCGCGCGCTCGCGGGCCAGGGCAGCGCGTGGCTCGTCGGCGGTGAGAGCGGCGTGGGCAAGTCGCGCCTCCTGGAAGAGCTGCGCTCGCTGGCGCTGGTGCGCGGCGCCGTCGTGCTGCGCGGACAGGCGGTGGACACCGGCGGCGTGCCCTACCAGGAGTGGCGCGCGGTGCTGCGCTGGCTGCCCATGCTCACGGAGCTGTCGGACCGGGACGCTCGCGTCCTGAAGCCGCTGGTGCCGGACATGGACACGCTGCTGGGCCACGCGGTGCCGGCCGCCCCGGAGCTGGACGCGGAGATGGCGCAGCTGCGGCTGCACCAGACCGTGGAGGACCTCTTCGGCCGGCTGCCCCAGCCCACCGTCGTCATCCTGGAGGACCTGCACCAGGCGCACAGCGAGTCCCTCCAGCTGCTCGCCCAACTCGCGGCGCGCGCCCCCGGGCTGCCGCTGCTGCTGCTCGCGAGCTTCCGCGACGACGAGGCCCCGCACCTGCCGGAGCGGCTGCCCGGGACCCGGACGCTGCGCTTGCCCCGGCTGGACTCGGAGGAGATCGCGCTCTTGGGTGAGTCCATGCTGGGCACCATCGGCCGCCGGCCCGACGTGGTGGAGCTGCTGCGCCGCGAATCGGAGGGCAACCCCTTCTTCGTCGTGGAGGTGGTGCGCGCGCTGGCGGAGGAGGCGGGCGGCCTGGACCGGCTGGGCGGCCGCGCGCTGCCGGAGCGCGTGTGGGCCGGCGGCATGCGCGCGCTGGTGCAGCGCCGGCTGGAGAAGGTGCCCCGGGAGGCGCGCGGCCTGCTGGACGTGGCGGCGCTGCTGGGCCGGGAGCTGGACCTGCGGGTGCTCCAGTGCGCGGCCCCGGGCGTGGACGTGGAGGCGTGGCTCACCGACTGCGCGGCGGCGGCGGTGCTGGACGTGGCGGACGGACGCTGGCGCTTCGCGCACGACAAGCTGCGGGAGCGGCTGTTGGAGGACCTGTCGCTCGCGTCCCGGCCCGCGCTCCATCGGCGCGCGGCGCAGGCGCTGGAGGCCGCCCACCCCACGGGCCACGCCGCGGCGCTGTCGTACCACTGGGGACAGGCCCAGGACGTGGCCCGCGAGGCGCTCCACGCGCGGCGCGCGGGCGAGGAGGCGCTGGCGGTGGGCGCGTGCCGCGAGGCCCTGCCCCTGCTCTCCCGGGCGCTGACGGTGGCTCCGCAGCCGACTGCGCTGGAGCAGGGCCAGGTGGAGGCCCTGCTGGCGGAGGCGCGCTTCCAGTTGGGAGATCTGGAGGCGTTCCGCGCTCACGCGCAGGCGGCGCTCGCGCACTTCGGCTGGCCCGTGCCCACGACGCGCGTGGGGTGGGTGCTGGGCACGCTGGGCCAGGCGCTGGTGAGGCTGGCGCAGAGTGCCCGGCCGGATGCGTACGCGGACGACTCGGTGAGGCGCCGCGAGGCCCGGCGGGTGGCGGGCCGGCTGCTGATGCGGCTCACCGACGCGTTCATCTACGCGCAGGAAGCGCTGCCGGTGCTCTGGAGCGGCCTGCGCATGCTCAACCTGTGCGAGCCCGCCGGGCCCACGCCGGAATTGGCGCGCGGCTACACGGTGATGGCGGTGGTGGCGGGCACGGTGCCGGTGCACCGCGTGGCGGACGCGTGGGTGAAGCGGGCGCAGGACGTGGCGGAAAGCGTGGGCCGCCCGTCGGACCTGGCCTACGTGCTCAACCGCAACGCGGTGTGCGCGGTGTACCAGGGGCACTGGCAGGACGTGGAGGCGTGGCTTGCGCGCGCGACGTCCATCGTGGACTCGGTGGGCGACCTGCGGTTGGCGGAGGAGTGCCGCGCGCTGCTCAACGTGGCCTGCTGCTACCAGGGCCAGTTCGCGCGCGGGCTGCCGCTGATGGACTGGCTGGAGGCGTCCGCCGTGCGCCGGGGCGCGGTGCAGACGCAGCACTGGGCCATGCACTACCGCGCGTACATCCTCTTGCGGCTGGGCGAACACGCGCGGGCCCGTGTCGCGCTGGAGCCGGCGCTGGCGTGGACGGAGGCGCACGGCGGGGCCACCGACCGCATCATCGTGGACGGCACGCTGGCGCTCTTGTGCCTGCGCGAGGACGACGCGGCGGGCGCGCGCGCGGCGGCGGAGAAGGCGCTGGTGCGGCTGTCGGCCGGCAAGCCGGTGGCGCACTTCGTCTACTTCGGCGCCATCACGGTGGCGGAGGTGCTGCTCACGCTGTGGGCGCGCGAGACGCCGGGCCCGGGGTTGCAGGCGCTCACGCACAGCGCCCGCGCGGCGCTCAAGTCGGTGGAGGACTTCGCCCGGGTGTTCCCCTTCGGAGCGCCCGCGGCGTGGCTGTGGCGCGGCTGCGAGGCGTGGCTTTCGGGCCGGCACGGCAAGGCCTTCCAGGCGTGGAAGCGGTGCATCGCGGAGGCCACGACGCGCCAGATGCCCTACGAGGCGGCGCGCGCCCGGCTGGAGTGGGCGCGGCACCTGGAAGTCGATGACCCGGCGCGCGCGGAGCTGCTGCGACTGGCGGTGGAGGACTTCACCCGGCTGGAGGCACGCGAGGACCTGGAGCGCGCGGTGGCAGAACAGGCACGGCCCAGGCTGACGGATGGCATGGCGGAAGGCACGGCGGGGTGATGACGCGATGATGCGAGTGGAGGATGTGGCGCTCCTGGCGTGTCCGGACTGCCGGGGCCGGCTGGTGTGGCACGGGCAGAACGAGGAGGACCGGCTCACCGAGGGACGCCTGCGCTGCGGCGGCTGCGGTGAGACGTGGGAGGTGGAGGAGGGGCGGGCCCGGCTGTACCGCGAGGACCGCGTGCGCGGCACGGACCGGCTGATGCGCCACATCTACGACGGGCTGCCCGCGCTGCATGATCCGCTGACGGCCCTGCTGACGCCGCTGTTCCAGTCCGTCTCCGAGTCGCGGATGCGCGACGGGTACATGCGGCGGCTGGAGTTGAGCGCGCTCCAGCCTCGCGAGGACGGGCAGCCGGTGCGGGTGCTGGAGGTGGGCGTGGGCGCGGGCGCCAACCTGCCGCGCATCCGGGGCGCGCTGCCGCCGGGGCTCGCGGTGGAGGTGTGGGGCCTGGACCTGAGCACCGGCATGCTGGCGCAGTGCGAGAAGCGGCTGGGCAGCAAGCGCCGGGGCCGGGGCCTGGAGGGCACCCGGTTGCTCCTGGCGGACGCGCACGCGCTGCCCTTCCGCGACGCGACGTTCGATCGCGTCTTCCACGTGGGGGCCATTGGCAGCTACCGCCAGCCCGCGGTGGCGCTGCTGGAGATGGCGCGCGTGGCCCGCCCCGGCACGCCGCTGGTGGTGGTGGACGAACAGCTGGATGCGAGCTTCCAGCCGTCGCTGTTCCAGCGCGCCGCCTTCCGCGCCCTCACGTTCTACACGCGCGACGCGAAGAGCCCGCGCTCGCTGCTGCCGCTCAACGCCGAAGGCGTCATCGAGGAACAGGTGTCACCCTTCTACTACTGCCTCACGTTCCGCGTTCCGTCGCTGGAGCCGGCCGTCACGGGTTGAGCACCAGGTCCAGCAGCCGCAGCGTCATGCCGCCGGTGAAGTCGATGGTGGCGCCGTTGAACCAGCCCGCTTCGTCGCCGGTGAGCACGGAGACGAAGCGCGCCACCTCCTCCACCGTGCACATGCGCCCCGCGGGGTTCATGGCCGCGTGGCGCTGCTCCAACTGGGCCAGGGCCTCCGGTGAGTAGACGTGGCGCAGCGCGGGCGTCATCACCGTGCCGAACTTGAGCAGGTTCACGCGGTGGCCCTTCGGGCCCAGCTCCACCGCCAGGTAGCGGATGTACATCTCCAGCGCGGCCTTGGCGGCGCTGATGAGGCCGGTGTTGCCCAGGTGCGTTTCGTCCAGGGGGTTCTGCAGGCCCAGGAGCCGCGCGTCCGGGGCCAGCAGGTCGCGCTTCACCAGCGCCTGCGTCCAGTACACGAACGAGTGCGCCATGCAGTCGAAGGTGCGCTCCACGCGGCGCGGGTGCAGCCGGTCCGGCCCCTCGGACAGGAAGCGCCCCACGGACGCGCCCGCGATGGCGTGGACGAACAGCTTCACGCTGCGGGGGCCCGCACGAGCGAGCAGGGCGTCCGCGCCGTCCTCAGCGGCTTCGGCGGTGGAGGCGTCCGCCTGCCGCAGGAAGAGGTCCCGACCCACCGCGCGCACGCGGGCCTCCATCTGGAGCGCGGCGTCCGGGTAGCGGCCCCGGTGCACGCCGAAGACGTCCAGGCCCGGGTTGCGCGCGACGGCTTCCGCGATGGCCGCGCCCGACCCTGACGAGACGCCCAGGATCAAAGCCCAGCGTGGGGCGGGAGGGGTTCGTGAGGGTGTGCCGTCCGGAGGAGTGTCTTCAGGGTGTCGTGGCACTTGCATGGTGTCCCAATCATAGGAAGCCGATGCGGGAACGGCTCGGACGACGGTGAGGGTCCTCGACCCGGCGGAGATGGGAGTGGAAGGATGGCTTCATGCCCTCATCCCGATTCCTCTTCGCGTGGCTGGCGGCGCCTGCCTTCGCGGTGCTCGTGGCCTGTGCCCACTCCTCTTCCTCCGAGGAGGCCGCGGAGGACCCGCTCTCCACGCTGTACCTGCGCACCTGCGGGGGCACCCGCGTGGAGGCGTGCTTCAACGGCGCCGAGCGCCACCTGAAGGGCGACGGCGTCGCGAAGGACGAGGCGCGGGCGGCCACGCTGTACGAGCTGGGCTGCAACGGCGGGGACCCGAGGAGCTGCGCGGGGCTGGGCGTGCTGAAGGAGGAGGGCCGGGGCGTCGCGAAGGACGCGGACGGGGCGGCGAAGTTGTACGCGCAGGCGTGCGAGCGGGGCATCGGCGAGGGCTGTGGACGGCTGGCGCTGCTGTACGGCGAGGGGCGCGGGGTGCCGAAGAGCGAGGCCCAGGCGGTGCGCTTCTTCCAGCAGGGGTGCGCCCACGACGACGGCCTGTCGTGCAACAACCTGGGCGTGTTGATGCTGATGGGCGGCTTCGGCCTCCCGCAGGATGTGGCCGGGGGCATGGGCCGGCTGGTGCAGGCCTGCAACCGGCAGGTGGCGACCGCGTGCGAGACGGTGGCCGGGGAGTTCGACTCGGGCACGCGCACGCGCAAGGACCCGAGGCTCGCGGCGAGCTACTTCCGTC
The DNA here is from genome assembly GCF_003612065.1 of Corallococcus sp. CA047B. Classification (NCBI taxonomy): domain Bacteria; kingdom Pseudomonadati; phylum Myxococcota; class Myxococcia; order Myxococcales; family Myxococcaceae; genus Corallococcus; species Corallococcus sp. CA047B. Next base: position 34,791 of record NZ_RAWD01000039.1, on the reverse strand, counting down.
AGGCGTGCGGCATGGGCTTGCAGAAGGCGTGCGAGCGGGCCTCCACGGCGGTGGCCGCGACACCGGCGCCGACCGCCACGCCCGAGGAGGGCGCGAAGCTGGAGAAGATCCGCGCGATGTGTGACGCCGCCGGCACGGGCGTGGGCAAGGGGATGGCGTGCTACCTGATGGGCGTGGCGTACGAGAAGGGCGCCTCCGTGAAGGAGAACCCGGGCCGCGCGACGGTGTTCTACAAGCACGCGTGCGACCAGGAAGTGCAGGAGGGCTGCGCGGCGATGCGGCGCATGTTGGGACTCACGCCCGAGGAAACGGCTCAGCCGGAGCCGAAGCAGTCGGTGCTGGAGTCGCTGCGGCTGGACCTGCCTTCCACGCCGCACGCGGAGCCGAAGCCTTCGGTGCTGGAGTCGCTGCGACTCCAGGGGAGCCCCCCGTCCCAGGGTGGGGCGGAGGCGCCGAAGCCCTCCGTGCAGGAGCCTTCCCCGTTCCAGAGCGGGGCTCCGGGGCCGAGCGCCTCGTCGCTGGATCCGCTGGTGCGGCTGGACACCGCGTGCAGGGCCGGACGGTCCGATGCCTGCACCCGCCGGGGCTGGCTCTTGAAGAATGGCGAGTCAGGGGCGGTCGCCAACGCGGTGCAGGCCCTGGTGGATTTCAAGAGGGGCTGTGTCGGAGGGGACGCTCCCGGGTGCATGGGCATGGCGAGCCTGTACCTGTTCGGTGCGCCGGGCGTGCCGCAGGACGAGGCCCTGGGGCAAAGCCTCCTCGAGCAGACCTGCTCGCGGACCCGGGGTGACGATGCCTGCCGCGCCCTGGCGGCGCATCTGTCGACCTCCGATGTCGGGCCCGAGAATCAGGCCCGGGTGATGCGGGCCCTGGAGCGGGGATGCTTCGTCCATGAGAGTTCCCGGGCCTGCTCCGAGCTGCTCTCGAACGCCTCGCGGTCGCAAGTCCCAGCGGAAAAGGAGCCGGCGAACCTGGAGCGCATCAAGCTCCAGGCGTGCAAGACGCGGCTGATGTCGGCATGCAAGGAATTGAACCTGATGGCGCCGTCGGAGGACCCGTTCGTGCGCACGCAGCGGATGGCGTGTGAGACCGGCCGCAATCCCGATGCCTGCGCCGATGCAGCCACCGCCTACGCGCACGGTGCCTTGGTGGCCCGCGACCTGACGAGCGCGCTCCGGTGGGGAGAACAGGCCTGCACGGGCGGTAGCGGCGCGGGCTGTCTGCTCCTGGCGCGAATGCACGATGACAAGGGGCTGGGACCCCAGGACCCGGTGCGCTCCGCGAACTTCGCCTCACGGGCCTGTGAGCGCGGAAGCTGGCAGGGCTGCGAGATGCTGGCGAGAGCCCTGCGCTATGGGCTGGGTGTCACCCAGGACGAACGTCGGTCCGACGAGGCCAAGCGCAGGGCCTGCGCGCTCATGCCCGAGAAACAGCGGTCCTCGTCCTGCCAGTGACGGTAGCGGGGTCCGCGCGCGCGGCGCTGTCCCTGGCGTCAGCCGGCCCGAGGCGCGCATCAACGCGATGGATCCGGTGACGTGGCCCACGCATGGGCCACGAGCGCGGCGTTGTCCGGGGCGGCACGTCCGTCCGGAAACACGAGGTGTCCTCCAACCCGATGCGCGCATCGAAGCCGTGCTGCCGTGCCCATGCGAGCACGGCCCACGCACCACCCTCGTCGCCATGGACGAGCAGGGGACGCTGGAGGCCCGTGGCACCCAGCGCGTCCACCAGCGTCCGGGCCTGCTGGCACGCGGCCTCCGGCTCAGGCGCCTGGGTCTCCACGAGCACGCGCAGGCACGCGGAAGCGCGCGGCCAGGACACGAGGCGCGGGACGTCCTCCGGGAACCACACGCCCGCTTCGACGCCGATGCCCGCGTCGAGCAGCGTGTCCGCGATGGAGGCCCAGCCGGACTCGGAGAGGTTGACGGAGGCGAAGTCGGGTCGGGCGTCGGAGGACAGCGTGGCCCATGCGGCGATGCGCGCGCGGCGTGCCTCCACGTCCGGAAGCATCCACGCGCCGGTGCTGACGCCCACGGGGACGCCGGGACAGGCGCGACGGATGGCCACGACCGCCGCGCCGATGTCGGCCGTGTGCAGGGACTCGGCGCCGCGTGCATCGCGCGGATGCACGTGGAACGCACCCGCGCCCGCCGCGTGACAGGCGGCGGCCTCCCGCGCGAGCGCTTCGGGTGTGACAGGCAGACACGGATGCGCGGTGGCCGCGCGGGCTCCATTGAGACAGGCTTTGAGCAGCATCGGTGTCCACCCTTCCTGGCGACACGGGGCGCGGCCAGGAAAATGCGCCGCCCCCGTCCGTGGAAGACACCGGCCCGCTTCAGAGCGCCGTGAGCAGGAGCTCCTCCTGCTCCCCGACCTTGAGGCCGAGCAGCGGCTGGACCTCGTCGCGGAAGCCCCAGTGCCGCGCCAGCTCCACCAGCCACGCGACGGTGGCCGTGAGCCGGAACGGGTTGGACCCCGCGTCCTCCAGCGGCTCGAACGCCCGGGCGATGATCGACTGCTCCGGCTCATCCGGGAGCGGGCTGCGCGCATCGATGGCCTGTTGCAGGTCCTGCAGCGCGTGCGTCAGCCGCTGCCAGATGACGAAGATGTTCCCGTAGGGCTGGCCCCCCGTGTCGCCGCCGTACTTCGACGCCCCCTCCATCACCCCCATGAAGGTGCCCGCCGTGGGGCCTCCACCCGAGTGCCGGGACTGCTCCCAGTTCCACGCGACGAGGCCCCCCGCGCCCAGTTGCTTCTTGAGGTGGGCCCCCACGCTGTTGGTGATGAACTCCTTGGACCAGCCCTTGCCCTGCTGCAGCAGGTACGTGTTCCACAGCGGCGTGTAGAGCTTCTGGCGCACCGAAGGGGACTCCCGCGACGCGACGGAGTCCCGGGGCAGCGCGCGGGCCAGGGCCACCGCGAACGCCTGACGCTCCACCTCCGGGTCGGTGCCCATCTTCCGGAGCACCTTGCGGAACGTGGCGGCGTCGAGCCGCGCCTCGAAGCGGGCGGTGACGCGGGTGCCGCGCGGGACGGACTGGAACAGCCTGCTCAGCGGTTCGACGGAGGCATCATCGCGGAGCGCGCCCCAGACGCGGGCCTGATCCGCCAGCTCCTGGAGCGACAGGCTGCCCTCGACACGGGATTGCGCGAAGAAGGCGTAGTCGAACGCGTCCGCGCTCGGCCGGGTGGAGAACGCCGGCATCTGCGCGTTGAAGTCGATGCCCTGGAGGACCTTGTTCCCCGCGAGCCAGCCCTCGTGCTGGTAGGAGCGCGTGCCCTGGAAGGCGTAGCGGCGGGGCCCGTGCGCATGGTCCCGCGAGGCGTGCTGGGTGACGGCCTTCAATTGCTTGCGGTCCTCCACCTTCGCCAGGAACATGTCGCGCCAGCCCAGCCCGAAGCCCCGGGTGCGCTGCATGCCGGTGGTGCGCATGTGGAAGTAGCGGCGCACCCACGCGTCCTTCGTCCGACGCTGGATGCTGGCCAGGTCCCCGGAGATGAGCGCTGCGTGCACGCTCCCCAGTTCGTCCGCGGGCACCTCCAGCTCCATCAGCGTCGCGTCCCCGGCGGTGCGGGCGTATTCGTATTCGAAGCCGGCCTGCAGCGCGGTGGCCACGCCGTCCTCGATGAGGCGCTTCAGCTCCGTGTGCACCTGCTTGACGGTGGCCAGGGTCCCGTCCAGCTCCTGCTTGAAGCCGAGCGCCCCGAACAGCGAGGTGGCGACGGGCACCAGCACGGTGCCCAGCGTGCCGCTGTCCAGGCCCTCGACAATCTTCGACACGCTCTGGGCCTGGGCGGTGTCCGCCACCGCCCCCAGCAGCGCGGCGAGCACCGGCGAGGCGACGTCCAGCGTCACCCCCACCTTCATGCCGGCGGACACCTGGGACGTGATGGCCTTGCGGATGGAGATCTGGAACGCACCGCCCCCTTCCGCGCGGGAGAAGACGAGCCGCAGCTCATCCTCCAGCTTCAGCTCCCCGCTCAGGCTGGCGCCCACCTCGGCCTTGAGCTGGAGGGCGACCTGTCCACCCACGCGCCGCGCGAGCGAGGCCACCACCGTGGACGTCACCGCGGGCCAGGACAGGATGAGCCCGGCCTTGAGCTGGATGCGCGTCTGGAAGGACAGCGCGTCGCCCGCCACCAGGGCCTGCACGTCCTCCAGGAGGAAGGGCAGCCGCAGGGACTTCACGTCGTCGCGGAGCGCGTCACCCAGGGTCCGGGTGGGGACGTGCCGGCGGTAGTCCGCCACCAGCACGTTGACGGCGCCGCTGCCGCTCAGGGCGACGAAGGGGAAGCTGCCCTCACCGCTGGCCTGGGCGTTGAGCTCCGCCGCGTACTTCAGCCAGCACGCGGCGCCGTCGGGCGTGAAGAGCGGTTCGGGTTCGGTGCCGTCGGGGTTCCCCGTCGCCCGGCCGATGACGCCGTGGGCGTCCGCGTCCTCCTGGCCGTTGAAGAGCTCGACGGGCACCCGGAGCGCCGCCTTCAGGGACACGGAGCCCCCCGGCAGCGGGATGGCCTTCGCGACGCCCGCCTCCGCGCTGCACACCGCCTGTCCATGCGCGGCATCACCCAGCGCGAGGTCCAGCGTGTTCGTGGCGGGTACGTTGATGCTCCAGCTCATGTCATGCCCCCCCAGGGTCGACCGCTGGACCAGCGTCGCACGCGGACGGACGCGGGACCGTCTGACCCGGGGGAGGTGGGTGTGTTGGTTCGCGGGCACCGGCGGGGGGCAACCCCCCACGTCGCCTTCCCCAGGCGACACGTCGCGTCGCATGGCGGATCCGGTGTCCTTTGGTCAAAATCTTCATCACCCCGGGGATGTAGGGGTTGTTCACAAGTCCGCGACGGTCTAGCCAGGAGGAACTGAACCGCGTCCCCCCGAGACGTGGCGAAGGAGCACCGGGTGTCCTCTCAGAATGAGTTCGTGTTCGGCCATACGGTCGAAGGATTGCTGTTGGCCTTGCAGGGCCGGATGGATGAGCCGTTGCGGGCGAAGCTGAAGGCCGCCGGGCTGGACCTGGAGCGCAAGCTGGAGCCGGCCTATCCCAACGCCGTGTGGCAGCGGTTGCTGCAACTGGGCGCGGAAGAGCTCTTCCCGGGCGTCCCCATGAAGGAGGCGCAGTGGCTGCTGGGCGAGCGCTTCGTCGAGGGCTACTTCGAGACGAACATGGGGCGGGCCCTGAAGGGTGTCCTCAAGCTGTTGGGACCGGCGCGGGCGCTGGAGCGCACCTCCCGCAACCTGGCGTCCGGCAGCAACTTCCTGCACGTGGAGGTGCAGAAGGTGTCGGACACGGACTTCCGGATCCGCGTGAACGAGGGCGGGACCTACCCGGAGTTCATTGGCGCCATCTGCCACTTCGGCACCATGGCGACGGGCGTGAAGGGCCTCACCACCGTCGTGGAGTCCCGCGACGGGCGCGCCGCCATCTACCGCGTTCGCTGGTAGCGGGCCGCGTCCAGCAAGCCCTGCACCGCGCCCGTCACGTCGCGGTGCACCGTGAGCAGCGCGTCCCGGTCCGCCGCGTCGAAGCCGGGCGCCAGGTGGCGCGTGAGGGGCTCCCCCACCCACTGCGTCATCTTCACCGGGAACGGCAGGGACAGCGGCCACAGGCCCGTGGCGCCCACGCCCAGCCACAAGGGCAGACGTCCAGGCAGGCTCAGGCGCTTGCCCCAGGCATGGCCGTCATTCAAACCCACGTAAGCGTCGTCCATGCCGTGGCCCGCGATGGGCACGATGGGCAGCCCGTAGCGCACGGCCAGCCGCAGGTAGCCCAGCCGCTCCCCCCAGTCCACGCGGTAGCGGTGCCGGAAGTCGCGGCAGCCCTCGCGCGTGCCGCCCGGCTGCACCAGCACGTGTTCGCCCTTCGCCACCGCCTCGGCCAGGCGCGGTCCGTCCCCGGTGACGAAGCCCAGTCCGTCCGCCACCTGCCGCATTCCGGGGATTGCGTCGAACGCGCCATGCGCGATGCCGTGGGGCAGGTAGCCCAGGCGGTCATGCAGCGTCACCGTCAGCATGCACAGGTCCACCGCCAGGGGCCGTCCGTGGTAGCCCACCAGCAGCTTCGCGCCCGGTTGCAACAGCGGCTCCAGGTTCACCACCTCATAGCGGTGGTAGCGCTGGAGCAGGCGGAACGTCGCCAGCCACGCGGCCCTCGCCGCGCTCCCCGTCGCCGTCACCCGCCCACCCGGTACAGCACCGCGCCGTGCGCCACGCCCGCGCCCACGCCCACCAGCAACACCCGGTCCCCCGGCTTCACCGGGCGCGTGCGCCACAGCCGGTCCAGGCCCGTTCCCAGCGACGCGGACCCCACGCTGCCCACCGTGTCCACCACCGTGACGCTCTTCTCCGGGGGAACCTCCAGCGCCTGGAGGATGGCCGCGAACATGCTTCCGTTCGGCTGGTGCGTGAGCACCCACTCCACGTCCGCCACCGTCAGCCCCGCGCCCTGGAGCACCGCCGTCGCCGCGCGCGTCAGCGCTCCCAGCGCTACGCGCGTCATGTCCTTCGCGGGCGTGAGGAAGCGCATCCCTCCGCGCTCGCCCGTCAGGTGCGGGTTGTCCAGGACGACGTCCGGCGGCAGCGTGCCGTCGTTGCCGAACGCCGCGCCCAGCACGCCCTCGCCCGGCCGCGCTTCGCCCAGCACCACCGCCGCCGCCGCGTCGCCCAGCACCAGGTAGGGCCGGGGGTCCTCCGGCCGCGTCGTGCGCGACAGCAATTCCACCGACACCACGCCCACCGGCCCCAGCCCCGTGGCCACCGAGCGCGCCGCCAGGTCGAACGCGCTCAGGAACCCCATGCACGCGTTGCCCACGTCCATCGCGTCGCACGTCCCGGCCAGCCCCAGCGCCGCCGCCACCCGACTGCCATTGGCCGGCGTGGTGACGTCCCCACCCATGGAGGACACGAAGAGGATGCGCTTGAGCGCCGTGGCCTCCAGGCCCGCCGCGTCCAGCGCGCCCTTCAGGGCCTGGGCCCCCAGGTCCGCCGCGCGTGTCCCCGCCGGGGCGAAGTGCCGCGTGCGGATGCCCGTCTTCTTCTCCACCTCCGCCGGGTCTCGGCCCACGCGCGCGCACAACTCCGCGGTCGTCACCGGCGGGCCGGGCAGCACGCTGGACGTGCCGAGGATGCGAACGGGAATCACGCGGCCCTCCTTCCGCCGGACGGATTCCGGCGCACGCGCAGGGACTCCCACGCCTGCTTGAACTCCAGCAGCTTCTGCTCCAGGGCCATGTCGCGCGCGGCCTCGTCCAGCACTTCGTCCACGTGCGTGAAGCGCATGGAGCCCAGCAGCGGATGGTCGCGCGTGCCCACGTCGTAGCGCAGGTCCCCGCGCGCCGACTCCAGGTCGCCACTGCGATGCAACAGCAACACACCGCTGGTCAGCAGGTCCATGGCCCGCGCCACCGGGTTGAGCGCGGAGAGGAACAGCCCCACCGGTCCGGGCAGCAGCGGCCGCGCCGCCTGGTGGTGGCCCGCCGGGAAGATGTTGCTGGAGAAGACCAGGTCCGCGCCCGCGTTGAGGAGCACGTCCACCGGCACCATGCTGGTGAAGGCCCCGTCCACGTACCGCGCGGGCGGCTGGAGCGTGGGGGCCCACACCCCCGGCGCGGAGCCACTGGCGCGCACCGCCAGCGCGAGCGGCCCCTGCTCCAGCACCACGCAGCGGCCCGTGGTCAGGTCGGTCGTCACCGGCAGGAAGCCCGTGGGCAGCTCCTCCAGCGACAGGCTCCCCAGGTCGCCCCGCACCAGCCACTCCATGGCCTGCGTGGTGACCACCGACGACAGCGCGGCGGCGGACAGGTGGCCGCTCCTGGCGCGGTGGCGCAGCCGGCGCAGGCCATCCAGGCCCTCGCGTCCGTCGCGCGCGGTGCCGCAGAAGTACGCGCCCACCAGCGAGCCCATGCTGGAGCTGCTCAGGAAGTCCACCGGCACGTCCAGCGCCGTCAGCCGCCGCAGGATGTGCGCGTGGTAGAAGCCCCACACGCCCCCGCCGCTGAGCGCCAGTCCCACGCGCCGGCCGGTGATGGCACGCGCCCAGCGCGACAGCGCATCCCGCGTGCCCGCGTCCAGTCCCAGCGCGGCCAGCGGGCGCGTGTCCCCGGGTCGCACCACCAGCCGCTCCCAGTCCAGCCGCAGCCGGCAGATGGGCGGCGGCGCGTCCGCGTCCCAGCCATCCTCGTCGGGCAGGGGACGGCCCCGCAGCGTGGGGCTGGCGCGCGGGCGCCACGGCGACAGGAGCACCGTGGGCAGCACCGATGCTCCGGCCATGCCCACGGCCGCGTCGCTGGAGGCCACGAGCCGCACCTCGCGGACCGTCACGCCGTCCGGCGCCGCCAGCCCGTCCAGCAGCACGCAGTCGAAGTCCCCGTCCGGCGCCATCGCGGCGCAGGACTCCAGCGTGCCGGGCCCCACGGTGCGGCGGAACACCCCGTCCGGCCCCCGCACCGCGGCCTCCGTCCGCTTCGTCCCCGCGCGCACCAGCAGCACGCGGTCCCCGAAGTCGTGGGCCATCACCTTCGCCACCAGCTCCACCAGCACGGACAGCGCGGCGGGCGGCAGCTCCAGGCCCTGCGTCCGGAACGTCACCACGTCCGTGCGCGGGCCCGTCGCGAAGACGCCGTGGCGGGGCGCGCCCGCGGCGAGCTCCAGCTCCGCGCGGGGAATGAACAGCGCCTGCGACGCGGACACCGCCGTCACCGTGACAGGCCAGATGCCCCGTGCGAGCGCTTCCACGCCCAGTGACATTCCCGAGCGCAGGTGCAGGAGCACCGTCCCTCCCGCCGTCACCTTCCATTCGCCCGAGCGCAGCAGGTAGACGCCGTCCACCTCCTGGCCCTCCTGGCACACCCCTTCACCGGGAGCGGGCTCCACCGGTCGTGCCCTCCCCAGCAGGCGTAGGAGGACGGACGTGCGGGTGTGGCGCAGCGCGGGCGCCTGCTTCAACGTGTACAGCCACCGACGCCGCTCTTCGACCGTGAGGGGAGAAGCCATGCGTCGCCCAAGGATAACCAGGACCCTCCGCCGCCGGATAGCGCAGCGGAGTGCCTGCCCGCTGTGCGGGTCGGTATCCGCGATCTTCTACGCGGGCTGCGGCCGGTGTGGATCCCTCCCAGGAGGGATGGACGGCGGCGGGTTTTTCGGGGGGCCCCCCGTGGAGTTACCGGGCTTGCGGTGTTTCAGGACCTTGGTGCGCGCGCCCTCCACCAGTGCGTAGAGCACGGGGATGAAGATGAGGTTCACGAAGGTGGAGAAGAGCATCCCGCCGAAGACGGTGGTGCCCAGCGACTTGCGCGCCGAAGCGCCCGCGCCGCTGGCCAGCATCAGGGGCACCACGCCGAAGAGGAAGGCGAAGGACGTCATCAGGATGGGCCGCAGGCGCGTCTCCGCCGCGTTGATGGCGGACTCCACGACGCCCTGTCCCTGCGCGCGCAGTTGTTCTCCGAACTCCACGATGAGGATGGCGTTCTTGGACGCAAGGCCCACCAGCATCACCAGCCCCACCTGGCAGAACACGTCGTTCACCAGTCCACGCGCGCCCTGAAGCAGGAGCGCGCCCATCATGGCCACGGGCACCGCGAGCATGACGACGAAGGGCAGGGCGAAGCTTTCGTACTGCGCGGCCAGCACCAGGAAGACGAACACGATGCCCAGCGCGAAGATGACGAGCACGGTGTTGCCCGCGCTCTTCTGTTCCGCGGACAGGCCCGTCCATTCGTAGGTGAAGCCCGTGGGCAGCGCCTGCTTCGCCACGTCCTCCATGGCCTGGAGCGCCTGCCCGGTGCTGACGCCGGGGGTGCCCTGGCCGTTGATGTTCGCGGAGCGGAAGAGGTTGTAGTGGGTGATGTTCTGCGCGGTGGCCACGGGCGTCAGCTTCACCAGGTTCTCCAGGGGCACCATGCCGCCCCCTTCCGCGCGGACGTAGAAGCTGCCGATGTCCTTCGGGTTGTCGCGGAAGGGCGTCGCGGCCTGCACGAACACGCGGTAGACGCGGTTGGCGAAGGTGAAGTCGTTCACGTACTGGCTGCCCAGGTACACCTGGAGCGTGGAGAACAGCGAGGACAGGGGCACGCCCATCGCCTTGGCCTTCTCGCGGTCCACGTCGATGTTGAGCTGCGGCGAGCCCGCCGTGAACGCGGAGAACACGCCTCTCAGGCGCGGCTCCCGCGCCGCCGTGCCCACCAACGCCTGCGTCGCCTGCGCCAGCTCCTCCAGGGAGCGGCCGCCCTGCTGGTCCTCCAGCACGAACTCGAAGCCGCCCACGCTGCCCACGCCGCGGATGGCGGGCGGTTGCAGGGGCAGCACGCGCGCGCCGCCCACCTGGCCCAGCGGACCGCGCAGGCGCTCCACCATCCCGGCCACGCTCTCCTCCTTCTTCTCGCGCTCCTCCCAGGGCTTGAGGTTGATGAACAGCGAGCCGTAGTTGGCGCCCGTGCCCAGGAGCGAGAAGCCGCCCACGGTGAAGATGTCCGTCACCTCCGGCTGCTCGCGGATGATCTCCTCCACCTGGAGGAGCACCTGGCGCGTGTACTCCAGCGACGTGCCCTCCGGGCCCTGCACCGCGATGATGAGGTAGCCCTGGTCCTCGTCCGGGATGAAGCCGGACGGCGTGGCCCGGTAGAGCAGCCCCGTGGCGACCAGGAACACGACGAACGCGGCGACGACGAACCACTTCGCCCTGCCCAGCATGAAGCCCAAGAGCTTCCCGTAGCCGCGCCGCAGGGAATCCAGGCCGTCGTCGAACTTGCGCGCGAGGACGAACTTCTTGCCCTCGTTGCTGCGCAAGAGGCGCGCGCACAGCGCGGGGGACAGGGTGAGGGCGACGAGCGCGGAGAGGCTGATGGAGAACGCGATGGTGAGCGCGAACTGCCGGTAGATGGCGCCCGTGGTGCCGGGGAAGAAGGACACCGGGATGAACACCGCGGAGAGCACCAGCGCGGTGGCCACCACGACGCCGGACACCTGCTGCATGCCCCGGGTGGTGGCCTCCTTCGCGTCCACCTTTTCGTGCTCCATCACGCGCTCGACGTTCTCGATGACGACGATGGCGTCGTCCACCACGAGGCCCGTGGCCAGCGTCAGGCCGAAGAGGGTCAGCGTGTTGAGCGAGAAGCCGAACGCGTTGACGAACATGAACGTGCCGACGAGCGACACCGGCAGCGTCGTCACCGCGACCAGCACGCTGCGCCAGCCGTGCAGGAAGATGAAGATGACGAGGATGACCAGGAGGATGGCCTCGCCCAGCGCGTGGAGCACCTCCTTGATGGAGGCGCTCACCGCCAGCGTGGTGTCGAACGCCACCTTGTAGGTGAGGCCGGGCGGGAAGGTCGCGGACAGCCGCTTCAATTCCTTCTCCACGCCCTCGCGCACCTCCAGCGCGTTGGAGCCCGGAAGCTGGGTGATGCCCAGACCCACCGCGTCCTGGCCGTTGAAGCGCAACAACTGCTGGTAGCTCTCCGCGCCCAGCTCCACGCGGCCCACGTCGCGGATGCGCACGAGCGCGCCTTCCGCCCCGCGCTGGATGACGATGGCGCCGAACTCGCTGGCGGACGTCAACTGCCCCTTCACCTGGAGCGACAGCTGGTACGCTTGGTCCTTGGAGGAGGGCGCCTGGCCCACCTTGCCCGCGCCCACCTGGACGTTCTGTTCCTGGAGGGCGTCCAGCACGTCCTGGGCGGTGAGGCCGCGCCGGGCCAGCTCCGTGGGATCCAACCACAGGCGCATGGCGAAGCGGCGCTCGCCGAAGATGCGCACGTCGCCCACGCCCTTCACGCGCAACAGCGCGTCGCGGATGAAGACGTCCGCGTAGTTGCTGACGAACTCCGTGTCGTAGCGCTTCTGCTGGTCGTAGACGCCAAAGGAGACGAGCAACTGCGTCTGCGCCTTGCGCACGGTGACGCCCAGCGCGTTGACCTGCTGGGGCAGCTGCGGCGTGGCGGTGGCGACGCGGTTCTGCACGTCCACCGCCGCCAGGTCCACGTCGCGCGACGGGTCGAAGGTGGCGATGATGGTGCTCTGGCCGTCGTTGGTGCTGGTGGAGGACATGTAGCGCATGCCCTCCATGCCGTTGAGCTGGCGCTCCAGCACCGTGGTGACGGCGCTCTCCACCGTCTCCGCGGACGCGCCGGTGTACGTGGCCGTCACCTGCACCTGGGGCAGGGCCAGCTCCGGGTACTGCTCGATGGGGAGGTTGGGGATGGAGATGGCGCCCACGAGCGTGATGAGGATGGACAGCACGCTCGCGAAGACCGGGCGTTTGATGAAGAACTCGGAGAAGTTCATGGCAGTCCCTAGCGGCCCGCGTCCGCGCCGCCGCCCGTGCCTGGCGCGGAGGTGTCGGGCATGCCTTCCGTGTGGCCCTGCTGCGCGGGCTTCGCCGTGATGGGCATGCCGTCGCGCAGTTGCTGCACGCCGCTGATGACCACCTGCGTGCCCGCGTCCAGGCCCTTGAGCACCTCGTAGTCGTTGCCCTCCACCAGCCCCAGCGTCACCGGCTGGCGCTTCGCCACGGTGCCGCCGTCGCTCTGTCCCACCACCATGGCGAAGGACTGGCTGCCCTGCCGTGTCACCGCGGTGGTGGGCATCTTCAGGGCCTCGCGCACGTCGTAGACGAGCTGCGCGCGCACCAACTGGCCAGCCCTCAGGCCCATGGTGTTGACGAAGGCGGCCTTCACCTCCACCAGCTGCGTGGCCGGGTTGGGCGTGGTGGCGACGAAGAACGCGGGCGCGCGGACCACGGGCTTGCCGTCGTCGTCCAGCACCTCCAGGGGCGTCTGTCCCAGCTTCACGCGGCTGGCCTGATCCACCGGCACCTGCACGGACAGCTCCAGCGCCCGGCTCTGGTCCACGATGGTGAGCGCCGTCTCAGAGGACACGTAGTCGCCCAGCTTCACCGGGATGTCGCCCACGATGCCGTCGAAGGGGGCGCTCACGCTGAAGAAGCCCAACTGCACCTGCTGGTTCTGAATCTGTGCCTCCGCGGCGCGGGCCTGGGCCACGGCCTGCTCCGCCTGGGCCACGGCCTGCTCGTAGTCCTGGCGGCTCACGAGGCCTTCCTTGAGCAGTTGCGCGCTGCGCTCCCGCGTCTTGCGCGCGAACTCGCGGCTGGCGACCGCGGAGGCCTTCTGCGCCTGGGTGGCGCGCAGGGTCGCCCGTTCCTGACGGGGGTCCACGACGAGCAGCACCTGGCCGGAGCGCACCGTGTCCCCGGGGTGCACGGCGATGGATTGCACGTAGCCGGCCACCTGCGGGAAGACGGTGATGCTGCGCCGGGAGATGAGCGTGCCCACGTACTCGCGGGTGTCGCGCACCGGGCCGGGCTGGACCTGGAGCACCTGCACGGGCAGGGGTTTGCCGCCGCCCTGTCCCTGCTGGCCACCCTGGGGGCCGCCACCGGGCCCGCCCTGTCCCCCTTCCTTTCCGCCGCTGCAGCCGCCCGCAAGCGCGAGCACGAGTCCCCATGCGCCCCAATCACCCCTCACCACTCGCATGCTGCCTCCGACAAGAATGCGTCCACCTGCGCCTGGCGCAGTTGGAAGTCTCGAATCACGAGCGCCAGCTCCGCCTGTCGCAGGGCCCCGGCCGCGTCCACCAGCTCGAGGCTCGTTCCGGTGCCCACCTCGAAGGCGCGGCGGGAGAGCCGGTCATTCTCCTTCGCGAGGTTCAGCTCGCGGTCCGCCAGGGCGCGCGTCTCCTGGCTCACCTGCACGGCGCGCTTCGCCTGGGTGACCTCCACGACGACGTTGCGCTCGCGCGCGACGACGTCCGCGCGGGCCTGCTCCAACTGGCCGCGCGTCTGGCGCAGCCGACCCTCGCGCGCGCCGCCGTCCCAGAAGGGCAGCACGAGGCTTGCGCCGATGTTCCAGATGGGCACCTCCGCGAAGCCCGGGTTGACGGTGAGCGCGGTGGTGTTGCTGGTGAGGTCCAGCGTGGGCGCGTACTGGCGCTTCACCTCGCCAATGGCGCGCTCGGCCACCACCAGCCGGGAGCGGGCCGCGGCGATGTCCGCGCGGCGCTCCAGCGACTCCAGCGGGTGGCAGGTCTGGCTGGCGCCCTGGAGCAGGGTGTTCAGCTCCAGCCCCTTGGCCAGGCCCACGGCGGAAGGTGTGCCCAGCGCGAGCCCCAGGGACTCGCGCGCCTGGCGCAGGTCCTCGTCGCCCGTCACCACGTTGCGGCGGGCGGCCTGCGCGTCCTGCTCCACGCGCACGACGTCCAGGCGGGTGCCGGCGCCCAGCTCGAAGCGGCGCTGCGCGAGGGCCAGCCGCTCCAGCGCGGTGCGCAGGTTGACGCGGTTGACCTCCGCCAGCCGCTCCGTGGAGGACACGGAGACGAGCGCCTGCGCGAGGCCGCGGGTGAGCTGCCGGCGCGTCTCCGCGAGCGACAGGGCGGCGGTGCGCCGGTTCTCCTTCGCGCTGCCCAGGGCGTAGAGGCTGGCCAGGTCCACCAGCGGCACGGACGCGGCGATCGTGCCCACGCCCAGCAATTCCGTGGGGGTGATGCCGCCGCCGGTGCCCACGCCGCCGCCAAGGCCGCCGCCAGCGCCACCGCCGATGGCGACCAGGCTCGGGTTGAGCACGTTGTACTGGGCGCCCAGGGTGCCGGTGACGCTGGGCAGCAGGTTCGCGAGCGCGATGCGCCACGTGCCCGCGGCCACTTCAATCTGTCCCAGGGCGGCCTGCAGGTCGGTGGAGCGCTGGCGCAGGAGCGTGAGCGCCTGGTTCCACGAGGTGAGCTGCAGCGGCGCGGTGGATGCCGGGGCGAGCAGCGGATCCGACACGTTCGCCTCGAAGGGCGGCGGCACCTCCGGCACGTCCTGCGGATCCTGGGTGGGCTGCGGGGTGGGCGTGGCGCGAGGTCCTGGCGCGGTGTCCTGGGCCACGGCCCGGGGCTGTTCAGGGCCGGGCTGGGCGGAGACCACGCCGGAGGCTCCAAGCTGGGCCAGCAGGGCTGCGAACGGGAGGGCGTTCATAAAGGGTGCTCCCCAGGTAGGGGCGAAGCCATGCCCCCGCCACGGGGGCGCCCCCGTGGCGCTCCAATGGACAACACAGTCGCGTATGGAATTGCCCGGCGGCGGGGGCGATGAACGTCGGTCCTGCCCCTGGGGGCAGGATGACAATCAATGACAGAGGACCAGGAGGATGCTCACGGCGGCGCAGGCGCGGGAGACCTGGTCGTTGAAAGGATCCGGATCCTCTACTCCGTGGGAGACGGCTCTTATTCAGCGAGCATGCCGTCACCGCTGGGGCCTCTGTTGAAGGCGATTCCCGAGAAGGAGAAGAGCTGCAGGCAGCCGAACCTCGTCCGGGATTCGCGTGGCGAGGCGAACATCCACGCGGACTACCACAGTCATCCGTGGGCTGATTCGCGCATGTCCAGGCCGGACCGGACCGAGGCGCGTCAGCGGTACTCCATCCGGCTTCAGTTCGACACGAAGTGCAGGGTGATGAAGCTCGTGCCCCACATCGGAGAGGCCCGGCCGGGAGAAGTCTATGAGCGGCGTGGGAAGAGCTGGGCGCTCATTGGTATCGTGAAGCCAGAGCACAAGGCCGTCGGTCTGATGACCTCGGTCGAGGAATAGAAACCACCCCATGCCCATTCAAAATCCAGCGACCGGCTGGCGTGGAGCCTTGATGAAGTCCGGACTGCTCCTTCCCGTGTGCCTGCTGCTGTCGGCGTGCGCGCTCTTCCACCGGGATTCGCGGCCAGCTCATGCCCCGCCGGAGGAAGCCGCTCGCGTCCAGTTCCCGCTCGACCTTCCCGAGGACGCGCGGACGCTCGAGGGCGGGACGGTGACCGCCATGCAGCTGGCCCTGGATGACTTCCGTCCCCTGGACCTGAAGCCACACAAAGGGGCCACGGAGGAAGAGCAGTGCCTCTACCAGCGTGAGTCCTATGACGTCACCGCCGCGCCCGGTCCGGAGGGCGTGACGTTCGTGCAGATCACCCTGAAGCCCCAACTCTGCGAGAAGCAGGGGCCCCTCATGGACATGGGGGCGACCTACGCCGTGGATGTGAAGGGACGACGCATCCTCGCCATCCAGCACTGAGCGCTCACGGCGCCGGCTAATGGGGATGCTTGAAGGGGGTGTGGCCCTGGCCTGTTACTCGTAGGACTTGCCGGCGAACAGGATGCTCGCGCATCGGTGCCAGGGGTTCTTGTGGGGAGCCTGTTGGCTTGTCGCCTCTGCCCAGTCCGCGCCCGCTTCGAGAAAGCTTACGATGGTGCCGTTCTCCCAGCCGAGAGGTCCCGGTGAGTACGGCGCGGGAGGAAGCCGTGCTGCCTCCGCGCGGTCCGCTTCGTAGTCATCTTTCAGGGCGAGGACGAAGCGGAGGAAGGACGCCTCGTCCGTGACCTCCTCCAGAAGCTGACCCAGTTTGTCCGTCACGATGCCCTTCCGAGTAAAATCAGGTGCCCGCATCCTGGCTGGATTCGAGGATGAACGGCAGGGGAACGGAGCCATCCGGCGGCTCGAATGACCGGCCGACTTCCGACGACGGAACTGGAGTACCAGCCCCTGCGTCCATCGGCCTCCAGGAAGCGTCGGGTTCTCCATCCCTGAGGCGACGCAGAAGCGTCCCATCGCTGCCCACCGCGTACTGCGCGCCGGAATGCAGCCCCGGAACAGTCAGGCCACAGGCTTGAGGGTTTTCATCGATCCGGATGAAGAGGACACCCTGCCGTTGAATGACCCTGTACTGGTGCGACTCACGTCGGTCCGTGCAGGGAGTGTCGGCATTCTGGGGCCCGAGAAAATCGTCGGCGGCGAGTTCGACCGCACGCAGGACGGCGCCGCTGATCTCGACGATTTCACCTTCGGAGCTTGGCTGCTCGAAGAAGCTGGGGAATTGGATGGACCCGTCATCCACCCAGGGAGCGCGAGCAGGCGGGTTCCGTGGACACCCCGACAACAGCAGGGCTCCCGGAATCAAACACAGCCATCCCCTCCTCACGGCGCCGGCATCATGCCCAACCGCTGCTTCGCCGACCGGCTCTGCGGGTCGAACCGGAGCGCCTCTTCCAGCCGCTCGCGGCCCTTCGCCACGTTGCCCTGCACCATGTACAGGTCCGCCAGCCGCACCAGCACGTCCGCGTTGTAGGGCTGCAAATCCAACGCCCGCTCGAACTCGCGCGTCGCCGTGACGACGTCCCGCTTGCGCATCGCCAACTGCCCGAGCATCACGTGCGGCTGCACCAGCCCGCTCGTCTCCGGCTGGTTCGCCAGGGCCTCCAGCGCCGGCATCGCGCGCGCGTCCCCGAACGACGCCAGCGTCAGCGCCGCGCCCTGCCGCACCCACAGCGAGCCGTCCTTCAAGAGCGGCACCAGGTCCTCCGTCGCCTCACGCGCGTTCACGCTGCCCAGCGCGTCGATGAGGTCCGAGCGCAACGTGCTGTCCGTCGTGCCCTTCAGCGTCGCCCGCAGCGCCGGCACCGCTTCGCGCTTGAACCTTCGCGCGAGGAACTTCGCCGCCGCGCCCCGGAGCGTGCCCGCCTCCGCCGTGTCCGCCAGCACCGCCTCCAGCGGACCCCGGCTCTGCGCCGCCGTCTTCTCATCGAACGCGTCCGCCAGCCGCAACCGCCGCTGCTGGCGCTGCGCCGCCTGGGGCCACCACTTCGTCAACGCCTGCCCCATCGCGTCCGGCGTCTCCTTCGTGTGGCAGGCATTGCACGCGTTGGGCACGTCGTGGCGCGCCGTGTTCTGGGGCACCGGCACGTCCAGCGCGTGGTCCGCGAAGTGGTCCAACACGCCCGACACCACCGGCGGCATGTGACACGCGATGCAGTCCTGCGCCGCCGCGGCCTTGTGGTGCGTGTGCTTGTCCCCCTGCGCCACCACCTCCGCGTGACAGCCCTGGCACGTCGCCGCGTTCGCGGACGTGCGCGCGGGCGCCGCCTTCGTCAGCGGCTTCACTTCATTGGGCGCGTGCGGATCATGCGGCGCCGTGTGGCACGTCAGGCACGTGGCCCCACCCTGCAGGTGGCACTTCGACTGGATGAGCGCCTGGTACTCGAAGCTGGAGGTGCTGGGGCGCCCGTCGCTGAAGAAGTCGCCGGAGCGCTCGTTGCCCACCAGCAACACCATGGGCTGGTAGTTCGCGTCGTAGCGCTGACCGGGCTGGTAGCGGTGCGCCGCGTCCAGCATCGGGAACAGCGTGCGCCGAGGCCCGTGGCACTGCGCGCACACCGCGAAGCCCTCCGCCGCGCCCAGTTTCTCCGGCTGGACGATGTCCGCTGGCGCCTGCGACTCCGCATGTCGCCCACCCGGCCCGTGGCAGGACTCACACGCGACGCCCGCGTCCGCGAACGTCGTCGTCCACTGGTGCTTCTCCCGGTCGTACCTCGCATCCAGGCCCGTCACGTGGCAGTCCAGGCACGCGTGCTGCGCGCTGCGACGGAAGTTCGCCCAGAAGAACGGGTGGTCCGGCGCCAGCGCGCCCTGCTTCTTCTCCGAGTAGTCCACCCACTCGCCCTTGCCCGTCACGTGGAAGTACACCGGCAGCACCTGCCAGCGTCCGTCCGGCAGCAGCGTGATGGGGTCCTGCATCCGCTTGCCGCCCACCAGCCACTGCACCGGCCACTCGCCCAGGTTCCCGTCCGCGCCCTTCGTGCGCATCAGGTACTTGCCGCCGTCGCGGCGCATCCACGCCTCGCTGGATTCGCCCTTGAAGTGCGTGCCCGCGCCCGTGAACGAGCCCACCACGTACTGCTTCGTCGCCGGCGACAGCGCCCGCGCGTGCCAGTCGTGCTTCCAGCCGGTGTGCTGCTCCTCGTGGCAGTCCGCGCACACCTCGGAGCCCACGAAGCGGTTCGGCGGCTTCGCGGCGGCCTCCGCCGTCTTCACCGGCACGGGCGCGGCAGGGCTCCCCGCGTCCAGCACGGCAGGAGGCGTGGAGGCCCGGGTGACGGGAGCCGAAGGCGCGGAGGTCGCGGCCGGGCGCAGGGCGAAGAACAGGCCCACGGCGAGGACGGCGACCACCGCGAGGGCGACGAGGACAGGGCGAGAAGTGCGCATCCGGAGGTGCGCCCATGCTCCTCCGGACCGTCGGGCGGCACAAGCGGCGCTCCGAGCGAGCCCGGGCAGCCCGTCTCCTCCAGTGGACACCGTACTCCCAGGGAGTGCTGCGCACCCAGGGAGCCCTGGACTAGGGTGACAGCGGTCAGGCGCCGTCCCCCTTACCCAGCAGGAGGTCCGTCCCATGCCCATGCGGTCCGTGAATGGAACCCGGCTGTACTTCGAGGACACCGGCGGTACCGGGGACGTGGTGCTGTTCAGCCACGGCCTCCTGTGGAGCACGCGCCTGTTCGACCCGCAGGTGGAGGCGCTGCGCGGCCGCTTCCGGTGCATCTCCTACGACCACCGGGGGCAGGGCCAGAGCGAGGTGCCGCCCGACGCCGTCATCGACATGGAGACGGTGTACGCGGACGCGGTGGCGCTCATCGAGTCGCTGGGCGTGGGGCCGGTCCACTTCGTGGGCCTGTCCATGGGCGGCTTTGTCGGCATGCGGCTGGCCGCGCGCCGGCCGGACCTGGTGCGCTCGCTGGTGCTGCTGGAGACCTCCGCCGACCCCGAGCCCACCGCGAACATTCCCCGCTACACCGCGCTCAACCTGGTGGTCCGCTACCTGGGCGTGGCGCCCGTGACGGCGCCGGTGATGCGCATCATGTTCGGCACGTCGTTCCTCACCGACCCGGGCCGCGAGGCGGAGCGGGCGCTGTGGCGCGCGCGCCTGCGCCAGAACCGCCGCGACATCTGGCGCGCCGTCAACGGCGTCATGAAGCGCCAGGGCGTCGCGGAGGAGCTGCCGCGCATCCGCACGCCCACGCTGGTCATCGTGGGCGAGGAGGACCGCGCCACGGTGCCCGTGAAGTCGGAGCGCATCCACTCCCTCATCCCGGGCTCGAAGCTGGTGCGCCTGTCGCGCGGTGGGCATTCCTCCTCGGTGGAGGAGCCGGCGCTGGTGAATGCTGAACTCGCCCCCTTCCTCACCGAGCACGCCTCCACGAATGCCGCGCACACCGGCTGAAGCGCGGTTACCCGAGAAAAAACCAGGAGGGCTTGTTCAATGCCAGTCGCGAAATGGAATGGCGTCGTGCTCGCGAAGAGTGACCGCTTTGAAGAGGTGGAGGGCAATGTCTACTTCCCGCCCGACAGCCTGAACCGGGAACACTTCAAACCCAGCGCCACGCACACGCATTGCCCCTGGAAGGGCGAGGCCAGCTACTACTCCGTGGAGGTGGACGGAAAGACGAACGCCGACGCCGCCTGGTTCTATCCGGAGCCGAAGGCGAAGGCGGC
Organism: Corallococcus sp. CA047B; assembly: GCF_003612065.1. Classification (NCBI taxonomy): domain Bacteria; kingdom Pseudomonadati; phylum Myxococcota; class Myxococcia; order Myxococcales; family Myxococcaceae; genus Corallococcus; species Corallococcus sp. CA047B. The sequence continues at coordinate 14,499 of NZ_RAWD01000039.1, read as the reverse complement.
CAACATCCGGGACCACGTGGCCTTCTGGAAGGGCGTGACGGTGGAACGCTGAGTCTTCAGCGTCCCGTCCAGTAGCGCACCCACCGGGGCGCGTTGCGCAGCTGCGTGACGATGAAGGCGGGGATCCACTGGATGAGGTTCGCCTCGGGCTCGACGTTGTAGCCATTGAGCAGGCGCATGTCGATGCGCCGGCGCTGCAGGTTCGTGGGATGCGGGGTGGGCAGCCCGCCCCGGCATTCGCCGTTCTGGAAGAACAGGTACCAGCGCTGCTCGTTGTACGCGAAGCCCTTGTCCACCCAGGCCTGCGCGACGACGTAGGAGAACGTCAGCAGCGTGAAGGCGACGGAGCTCTGGTTGTAGCAGCGCCGGCCCGTGCCGGGCGTCCGGTAGGTGGCCAGCGCGTGGTGGTGCATCTTGGCGAGCAGCAGCGTCGTCGACAGGGTGCGCGTGCTGTAGAAGCTGCCCCAGCCCATGCTCATGTTGCCGTAGAGGATGCGCAGCATGATCTGCGCCGTCTCGATGACCCGGCGCGACACCACTTCCCTCACGAAGCTGTGGGGGCGCTGGACGAACAGCGCGGAGATGTCGTGGTGGTAGTAGGTCGCCAGGAACGACACGCCCGCCAGCTCGTTGACGGAGCTGAGCTGGAAGAAGACGTAGAAGGCCTCGTCGCGCGCGGCCTCGAACTCGCGCAGGAACTGGTTCGCGGAGGCCGCGCCCGTCACCGCCTGCGTCGCCGCGGCGGCGTTCGGCCCGTACAGCAGGCCCGCCAGGCGCTGGTCGCTGTACGTGTTGTCCCAGAAGGAGGAGATCTTCGCGAAGGCGCCCAGCGCGGGCCGGTAGGCCGTGCCCGCCACCAGGGGCGTTCCCCGGACATGCGTCTTCCACAGGGCGCTCAGGTCCGCCACCAACGCGGGTTCCTCCTGCTCGAGGATGCTGAACAGGCTGTTGGCCGCCGTGAGCGGGTTGTCCAGGAGGGCGGTGACGTCGTTGCCTCGGAAGATGAACGGCATGGCGGGGCCTCCAGAGGCAGACGCCTGGGGCGGGAATCCTAGAGACGGAATGAGCCTGGAACAAACCGCTGACCCTGGAAGTAACGCTTTCCTTCGGGGCGGGATGTCCGCGGCCGTACGCGCCGGTGGGGACGGGCTTGTCGGCCGGGTGGGAGCGGCGATGCTGGTCGCCTCTTCGGACCGCGCGTGAGGGTGGCGCGGCGGTCCTTCTTCAGGTGGAGGTGGCGCGGGTGGCGACGGTGTCCCTGCAGGACGTGCGCAAGGTGTACCGGGGCGGGGTGGCGGCGGTGAAGGGCGTGAGCCTGGACATCGCGGACGGCGAGTTCGTGTCGCTGGTGGGCCCATCCGGGTGCGGCAAGTCCACGACGTTGAACCTCATCGCGGGGCTGGAGGAGTTGTCCGGCGGCACGCTTCGCATCGACGGGCAGGTGGTGAACGACCTGTCGCCGCGCGAGCGCGACATCGCGATGGTGTTCCAGAGCTACGCGCTCTACCCGCACCTGGACGTGGCGGGGAACCTGGCGTTCCCGCTGAAGGTGGCGGGGATGGGGGCGAAGGACATCGACGCGCGGGTGCGCGAGGTGTCCGGGGTGCTGGGGTTGGAGGCGCTGCTGGCGCGCCGGCCGAAGGAGCTGTCGGGCGGGCAGCGGCAGCGGGTGGCGCTGGGGCGCGCGTTGGTGCGAAGGCCGAAGGTGTTCCTGTTCGACGAGCCCCTGTCCAACCTGGACGCGGCGCTGCGCACGCAGATGCGGGGGGAGATCAAGAAGCTGCACGAGCAGCTCCAGGCGACGTTCATCTACGTCACGCACGACCAGGCGGAGGCGATGACGCTGTCGGACCGCGTGGTGGTGATGAGCCAGGGCGAGGTGCAGCAGGTGGCCCCGCCGCGCGAGCTGTACGACGCCCCGGCGAACCTGTTCGTGGCGGGCTTCTTCGGCTCGCCGCGCATCAACCTGGTGAAGCCGGACACGCTGGGGCTGCCCCCGGAGGACGCGGTGCTGGGCCTCAGGCCGGAGCACCTCCAGGTGGGCCAGGGCGAGCGCCCCGCGGATGCGCGCGAGGGGCGCGTGTACCTGGTGGAGCCCATGGGCGCGGAGGTCTGGGTGACGGTGGAGACGGGCGGCGAGCGGCTGGTGGCGCGGGCGCCCGGAGACTTCCACGCCGCGAGCGGGGACCCGGTGTGGCTGCGCCACGATGCGCGCTACCTGCGCCGGTTCGACGGGAAGACGGGGCGCGCGGTGTGAGGCGCGTGGGTCAGGCGTAGACCTCCTCGCTGTCCACCAGCGGCTCCAGGCGGCGCTGGAGGGATTGGAGCAGGGCGTAGCGGCGGCCCAGGGCGTCCTGGAGTTCGCGCGCCTCCGTCCGCGTCCGCTCCTCCCGCAGGGCGCCGAGGGCCGCATCCAGGGTCTCCTGCAGCACGCGTGACTCGTCGTTCGACAGTTCCAGCAGCATCGGGGGCGACCTCCTTCTCGTGAACGTTGGGCACCGCGTCCGGGAGTGCGCGGGCCGTTCCCCTGGCGTGGAGGAAGGTTGCCCGGGGGCTCCCCGGGCTGCCTGCCTTGATGCGCACGGCGGCGGGAGCGACCCCACTCTTGGTGAGGACCCCAGGCGCGAGGAGCGACACGATGATTCACGCAGGCGACGTGCGAGAGGGCATGGCGGTGCTCGCCGCCGATGGACAGAAGCTGGGCCGGGTGGCGGGCGTGGGCGACACCCACTTCGAGCTGGAACAGGGCCTGGTGCCCATTCCCCGGCGCGACTACCTCATCGAGTACAGCGACGTGGAGGCCGTGCGCGAGGACGAAATCCTGCTCAAGCCCGCGGACCATCCGCAGCTCGCGCTGGAAGAGGATGACGACGGCGGGGCCCTGCCGCCCCGAAACAGCGAGGGGATGGACGCGGAGCCCGCGAACGACCCCGTGGGTCCCATGCGGCACTGAGTTCGGAGCGCTTCCCTGACGCCCGGCCGCCAGGGGTGTTTCCAACCCGGAGGGCAGGGCAAGGGCCCGGAATCATTGGGCCCCACGGCCGTGGAGTGTCAGACCGGCGCGATAGACACACCCCCTCGGTCAGACGTCCGGGTGGGGTCATGCGACGGCTTTCGACATCTTGCGTCACGATGCTGTGGTTGGGAGTGATGTTCTCGTGCGGGCCCGCGCCGCGAGCGGATGCGGGAGCCGTGGAGGCGCCGGTGCCAGGCGTGTTGTCCACGCCGCGCCGGCTCCTGCCCTACGTCGCGCTGGAGGATGGGCGGGTGCTGGCGGCGGGGGGACACGACGGGCACCGCACGCTGGGCTCCAGCGAGGTCTTCGACCCGGACACCGGACGGTGGCGGCCCACGGGGGCGCTGCGCACGGCGCGGCGCAACCACGCGGCGGTGCGGCTGCTGGATGGGCGGGTGCTGGCGGTGGGCGGCTCCCAGGGGGTGACGGTGGGGGCGCTGGCGAGCGCGGAGGTGTACGCGCCGGACACGGGGACGTGGACGGCGGTGGCGCCCATGGGCGAGCCGCGCAACGACCCGGCGGCGGTGGTGTTGCCGGACGGGCAGGTGCTGGTGGCGGGCGGCACGGACGTGGACCTGCGACCGGTGCGCTCGGCGGAGCTGTACGACCCGGCGGCGGGGACGTGGCGGCCGGTGGAGGCCCCGGGCTTCGTGCGGGGAGGCGAGGGGACGGCGGTGGTGCTGCGCTCCGGCCGGGTGCTCTTCGTGAGCGGGCTGCAGGCGGAGCTGTACGACCCGGTGACGGGCCACTGGGAGAAGGCGGGCGTGGTGGGCGGCGCGGCGGGCACGCACCGGCTGGGGCACACCGTGACGCTGCTGCCGGATGGGCGCGTGCTGGTGGTGGGCGGCACCACGTCGCGCGCGGCGCAGACGGCGGAGGTGTACGTGCCGGAGCGCAACGCGTGGGAGCTGGTGGAGTCGCCCTCGGTGCCGCGTGAGCACCACGCGGCGCTGGTGACGGGGGAGGGCGCGGTGCTGGTGGTGGGCGGCGAGCACTCCACGCGCGGCACGCTCGCGTCGGCGGAGCGGTTCGACCCGGTGCGCGGCACGTGGACGCAGGCGCCCACGCTGCATGAGCCGCGAGGCGAGGCGGGCGCGCTGTGGCTGCGACGGGGCACGGTGCTGGTGGTGGGCGGCGTGAACGAACTGGGCACGCTCGCCACGAGCGAGGAGTACGTCCCGGCCACCTGTGTCCCCATGACGTGTGAATCCCGGGGGCCGGCTTGCGGTGTGACGACGGACGGCTGCGGTGGAACGCTCGACTGCGGCCCGTGCGTGGCGGGCGCGCTTCCTGGCATCGAGCAGGGCCCATGACAGTTGAATCCAGTGGGCAATGGACAGATTCGCGTCAAGGCGAGCACGCTGCCATCCATGACTTCCGGACCTCCACGGCACACGTCCATCGATGACCCGGTGGCCGACGACTACTGGTCCTTCGAGGACGACCACGGACGCCCGCACGTCTCGCGCGTCACGCTGGGCAGGCCCGTGCCCATTCCCCTGGACGCCAACGGGGACTGGTACTGCCCCGTGCTCATCGGTCACGCGGTCCCCCTGACCGTCAGCATGGTCGGCGTCGGCCCCGTGGATGCCCTGCTCAACGCCGCGCGCTTCGTCCGCGAGCACTTCCACGAACTGCGCAAGGTCAGCCCTCGCGCCACACCCCCAGGCTCCACGGATTCAACGTGAAGCCAGCACAGCGTGTCTGGTTTTCACGGCTGACCGGCAACCCGGGACCCGGCGGGCGTCTGTCTTTCTTCGCACCGCGCGGACGTGCGTGACAGACTGCGCGCCCATGCGCTCCTGGAAACACCTGCTCGTCGTCCCGCTCGTCTGTTCCACCGCCTGCGCCACCGCGCCCGTCCCGACCGCGAAGACCGAAGCCCCGGCCCCCGCCGTCGCCGCCGCGCCCGTGGCCGTCGCGTCCGCGCCCGCCGCGCCGGAGCGCCCCTTCGGCACGCTGCGCGAACAGGCGGACCGCCAGCAGGCATGGCTTCGCGAACGCCTGGAGACCGCGCTGCCCCAGCTCATGCGCAAGCACGGCGTGCAGATGTGGATCGTCCCCATGCGCGAGTACAACGAGGACCCCGTCTTCAAGGCGCTCGTGGCCCCCACCACCTTCGCCGCCCGCCGCCGCACCATCTACGTCTTCTTCGACCGGGGCGGTGACAAGGGCGTGGAGCGGCTGGCCCTGGGCGGCAGCACGCAGGGCGGTCTCTACGAGGCCCGGCGCGCGCCCCAGCTGGTGGACCGGGGCGGCGCCCAGCGCCCCGCCGAACTCCTGGGCCCCGAACAGTGGCCCCTGCTCAAGCAGGTGGTGGAGGAGCGCAAGCCCCAGTCCATCGCCATCGACGTGTCCCCCGCCATCGCCTTCGCCGACGGCCTCACCCACGGCGAATACGAAGGCATGGCCCAGGCCCTGGGCCCCGCCTGGGTGAAGCGCTTCAAGCCCGCCGGCGGCCTGCCCCTGGACGTGCTCGGCTGGCGCAGCGCCGACGAGGTCCGTTTCTACGAGGACCTCACGAAGCACGCCTGGAACATCATCCAGACCGCCTTCTCCAACGCCGTCATCACCCCCGGCGTCACCACCACGAAGGACGTGGAGTGGTGGATGCGTCAGCGCCTGGCCGACCAGGGCCTGGACACCTGGTTCCAGCCGGACGTGGACGTGCAGCGCAAGGGCGCCACCGAGGAGCAGCTGGGCGACAGCCCCGTCATCCAGCGCGGCGACGTGCTCCACTGCGACTACGGCATCACGGCGCTGCGCCTCAACACCGACACCCAGCACATGGGCTACGTGCTGCGCGAAGGCGAGACGGACGTCCCCGAGGGCCTGAAGGCCGCGCTGAAGGCGTCCAACCGGCTCCAGGACATCGTCACCGGGGAAATCAAACCGGGCCGCACCGGCAACGAGGTGCTGCGCGCCTCGCTCGCGCGCATGAAGGCGGAGGGCATCGACGGGACCGTGTACTCACACCCCATTGGCCTGCACGGCCATGGCGCCGGCCCGATGATTGGCATGTGGGACCGGCAGGAGGGCGTGCCCGGCAACGGCGAACACCGCGTGATGCCGTCCTCCTGGTTCTCCATCGAGCTGCAGGCGACGAGCCCCGTCCCGGAGTGGAACGGCCAGCCCGTGCGCTCCGCCCAGGAGGAGGACGTGGTGCTGGACGCGGAAGGCGCCGTGCACTGGGCCTTCCAGCGTCAGACGACCTTCCACCTGGTGCGCTGAAGTCAGCGCGGCGCGCCCGTCATGGACTTGAGCAGCGTCACCAGCGCCTGCTTCTCCTCGCTGCTCAGGTCCAGCTTGACGATGGTCACCGTGCGCACGCCGGGGAACGTGCCGTCCGGGTCGCCGCCCTCGTTGTAGAAGTCGACGACCTCCTCCAGCGTCTTCTCCGCGCCGGTGTGCATGTACGGCGCGCTCATCGCCACGTTGCGCAGCGTCGGCGTGCGGAAGGCGCCCACCACCTCGTCCGGCTTGCCCTGCGCCTGCGCGCGCAGCGTGGGCAGCCGCGCCGCGTCCAGGCCCGTGGGCGCGTCGCTGAAGAGGCCCGCGGCGTTGAACTTCCAGGACAGCAGCGAGTCCACCGCGTCCGCCTGGCCGCGCTTCCCGGCGCCCGCGTCCTTCAGGCCCAGGTTGTGGAACTTGTCGTCCGTCAGCATGCGGCCCTTGTGGCACACCACGCACTGGCCCTTGCGCACGAAGGTCTTCAGCCCCAGGTACGCCGGGTCCTTCTCCTGCGTGCCCGCCTCCACCGCCGCGAGGAAGCGCCGCACGTCCGCGTCGAAGGGGGAATCCGTCCGGTTGAGCGTGCGCTGGTACGCCGCCAGCACCTTGCCCACGTTGGCCATCAGCCGGTCCCCGTCCGACTCGTCCGCGGGCGCCGTACCGAACAGCTGCGAGTACGCGGACACGTACGTGGGGTCCGCCACCAGCCGCGCGCGCACCACGCTGGCGTCCGAATCCATCTCCACCGGGTTCGTCAGCGGCAGCACCGCCTGGGACCAGAGCCGGTCCGCCCGGCCGTCCCACATGAACCAGCGGTTGTAGCCCGTGTTCAGCAGGCTGGGCGGATTGCGCTCCGTGCGCTGGCCTCCGCAGCCCTCCGCCGTGGCCGTCTCCACCGTGTAGCTGTCCCCCTGATGGCAGTCGCGGCAGGACACCGTCCCGCAGCGCGACAGCCCCTTGTCCTCGAAGAGCCGGTGGCCCAGCGCCGCCGCGGAAGCGTTGTCCCCAAACTTGTTCGTGGGGTCCACCTCCGGCTTCACGCTCGGCGTGTGCAGGATGCTCAACTGCTCGAGCTCGTCCTCGGTGGGAAAGGGGGCTTCGGATTCGCAACCCGTCCCCAGAAGGACCAGGGCGAGCACGGCGGTACGCAGACGGAACAGGGACATGGGCGGGCGAAGCTTCGCGCCCTTGTGTTCAGCAATCAATGGTCCCCGGAAGAACCCACTCGCAGGCTCTCCTGCCATTCTCGCGAAACCGGGGACGCCCACCCTGGCGCGTCCCCGTCCTTCATGCTCCGGCCTTCAGCGCGCGGAGGCTACCCGCAGGAGAGCTTGTAGCTGAGGACCTTCGCCCCGAAGCGGGCGACGTTCACCGTCGTGGGCTCCGGGCTGGCCGTGGGCGCCGCGCCGCTGGCGCACTTCAGGGCCGGGTCCACCACCAGCTCCACCTTCAGGTCCGCGCCGTCCGGCAGGCTCGCCACGGTGTAGCTGCAGGTGTTCTTGCGGCTCTGCTTCACCTCGCCCGAACCCAGCGCGGCGGAGTTTCCCTCGGTCACCTTCACGTTCACCGACGAGCACGGGTCTCCCTGCAGCCCGCTCTCCGGGTACGTGATGCTGCCGGTGACCGTGGCGTTGCCCCCGCGCCCTCCAGCCGCCGCGCCACTCGACGTGGAGGCGCAACCGGTCACGGCAAGGACGAAGGCGGCAACAGCAATTCGCAACATGGATATCCTCAATTCAAGAATGAAAGGGTTTTCGCGCAGGCAGGCCGCCGTCCAGGCAAGCCATTCGCGCGCGCCACGTACAATCGCGCGGCGCCTTCATTCCACGCGGAAGCGCATTCGCGATTGCGTTTCCGCGTTGGGATTTCCGCTCATCAACACTGTCCGGCCTGCTCCCAGCGGATGAGAAAACAGGCATCACTGGAGTCGCTGCAAGGCGTCATGCGCATGCACCAGACCGTGGCCGAACGCGGGGTCCCTGCCGGGCGTGCCCAGGTCGCGCGCGGAGGCCTCCATCGCTTCGCGGACTTGTAGCGGCGTGAGCGTGGGATGGGCGCTCCAGAGGAGCGCCGCCACGCCGCTCACGAAGGGCGCGGCCATGGAGGTGCCGGAGACGTAGGTGTAGTCCACCGGGACCAGGCTCAGCCGCGCGAAGGTGCCCAGGCGCTGACGCAGCACGGTGCCGGTGGCCTGGTTGACGCTGACGGCGGGCGCCCAGTGGCCACGGCGGGGCAGGGAGAGGATGTCCGCGGCGCCGCCGGCGGGCGCGTCCTCGTTGCCGAAGATGACCGCGCGCGCGCCCTGCATCATCACGTTGGACATGGCCTGGTCCACGGGCACCGCGCCCGGGTGCACGTAGGCCACGAAACCGTCACAGGTGGCGTCCTGGCACGCGTCCAGGGAATCCCCCAGGCCGCAGTCCACCAGCCGCCCCAGCGCGTCGCCGGTGGGTGAGTACAGCAGCGAGCGCGACATGGGGACCAGGTCGTTCACGGACATCTCCGCGAAGGTGCCCAGGCCCCGGGGGAAGGTGGACAGCACGTCCACGCCGGGCGCCATCAGGCCCAGGGCGTTGCCCATGCTGGAGAAGTTCGCGCGCCGCTCGTTCGCGTCCACCGCGCCCACCGCCAGCACGGACGGGTCCGACGCCGGGTACAGCACCGGGCCGCCCTGGTTGCCCGCGGCCGCCACCACCAGCATCCCGTGGTCCAGCGCCGCCTTGAACGCCTCCACCGAGTTGCGCGTGGGCGAGCCTCCGCCCAGCGACAGCGACAGGACGCGCGCGCCCTGGGACTCGCACCACTCCAGCGCGGAGAACACCACGCTCATCTGCGTGGAGCCCTGCGGATCCAACACGCGCGCGATGAGCAGCGAGGCGCCGGGGGCCACGCCTACCATGCCGCCCGCGTTGAGCCGGGGGCCGGTGACGCCGCCCTGTCCCAGCCGCGCGCCGATGATGCCCGCCACGTGCGTGCCGTGGCCCTGGCCCCACTCGCCCTTTTCGCTCTTGTCCGTCGGATCATCGTCGCCCTCCAGGAAGTCGTGGCTTGCCACCACGGCGCCCTGGAACTCCGGGTGCTCCACGTCCAGCCCGCTGTCGATGACGCACACCTTCACGCCCTCGCCGGTGGGAGCGCCCGGGTCCAGCACGCCGTCCCCGTTCGCGTCCCACACCGCCGGCCCCTGCACCAGGCGCAGCCCCTCGGAGTACTCGTCGGACGGCGAGGCGCCCAGGGTGGAGGCCCCCTCCGGCTGCGTCAGCGCGGGCGGCAGGCCCTGGGAGGACCAGCGTTGATCCTCCTCGATGCTCTCCACCAGCGGGCTGTGCTCCAGCATGAAGCGTTCCAGGGCGTTCACGCGCGCGGCCACCGCGGGGATGTTGCGATAGACGGCGCTCACCTTCGCGCCCGTGGCACGCGTCAGCTCGGCGCCGGTCGCGGTGACGCGCGAGGCCTGCGTCTGACTGCCCCGGCGGAAGCGGATGAGGACCGACTGGCGTCCGTCGCCCTGCACCCGGGAAGGCAGCGGCGAATCCAGGCCCTGGCGGGTCGTCACCTCTCCGGCGACGACACCCGGGCAGGTCTGTCCCCGCGACAGAGGACGTGTGGAGGACTCCGGCCCACATGCCATCAGCGCCAGCAACCCGACGAATCCCCATCGCTTCATGACGCGACTCCTTCCAGGACGACGACCTCGCAAGAGGCCTCCCTCCGGCCGGGGGGCCGAAAGGTGCCCGCCACCCTCCCGGAGGAAGGAAGCGGTCCGCACTTCAGGGAACGCATCCGGGGGGGGAGTCGCAACGTTCCGCGGGGCACGGGGCCCCGGACGTGCTCGGGTTCACACCCCGCCTGTTGTCAGGAGGAACACGCCGTCGGGTTTTCCGTTTGCTCCGGGACTTTCTCTTTTGCTGGCGCGCGGTGTCTGGGGTTTGAGAAGAAGGGGCGAAGCGGGGGGCGCGGCTTGATTCCATGGGGGAGTCCGTGCTGCGCTCCCACATCGAAGCCATGAGCACCGCACCCCCAGAGTCCCCTCGGTTTTTCGGGCGCTACGAGCTCGTCCATCTCCTGGGCCAGGGCGGCATGGGAGAGGTGTACCTGGCGAAGCTGACCGGGGCGGCGGGCTTCGAGAAGCCCTGCATCGTGAAGACCATCCTGCCGGCGCTGGTGAAGGACCGGCAGTTCCTGGACCGGTTCCACCACGAGGCCAAGGTGCTGGTGCACCTGGTGCACTCCTCCATCGCCCAGGTGTACGACATGGGCGAGGCGGACGGCACCTACTACATGGCCCTGGAGTACGTGGCGGGCGTGGACCTGGGGTACCTGCTGGAGCAGGCGCGGGTGCAGGGGCGGGCGGTGCCGGCGCCGGTGGCGCTCTACATCGGGCAGCGCATGGCGGAGGGGCTGGGGTACGCCCACCGCAAGACGGGCCCGGACGGAGACCCCCTGGGCATCGTCCACCGGGACGTGTCCCCGCACAACGTGATGGTGTCGTACGAGGGCGAGGTGAAGGTCATCGACTTCGGCCTCGCGAAGTCCACCGCGCGCAGCAAGTACACGCTGCCGGCCACGGTGATGGGGAAGCTGGGCTACATGTCCCCGGAGCAGGTGCGCGCCGAGCCCCTGGACCACCGCAGCGACATCTACTCCTGCGCGGTGGTGGTGTGGGAGATGCTGGCGGGGCGTGGGCTGGTTCCCCACGGGACCGTGGGTGAGATGATGGCGGCCATGTCGAATCCGGTGGTGCCGCCGCTGGCGGACCTCCGGCCGGACGTGGACCCGTCGCTGGAGGCGGTGTTGCGGCGGGCGCTCGCGCCCGTGCCGGCGGAGCGCTACCTGCGGGCGGACGACTTCGGTCGCGCGCTCAACGCGGAGCTCTTGCGCACCGGGGCGGCGATGGGCGCGGAGGAAGTGGGCGAGTTCGTGCGCGCCCTGTGCCCTGAGGCGTTCGCCGAGCAGCGCAAGCTGGCCTCCAACGTCGCGGGGGAGCGCCGCACGCCGCCGCCCGTCGCGCGCTCAGGCTCCGGCTCCTCCGGCACCGGTCTGTATGGCGCGCCTGGAGAAGGTCCGGAGTCGGGCGCGGCCTTCCAGGCCACGGCGGTGCGGACGCCCGGCGACGCGCCCGTGCGGCGGGACACCGGGCGCATCGAGCCGGAACTGGCGAGGGGGCCCTCGGGCACGTTCGTATCGGGCGCTCCCAGCCGGGGCCCGGGTTCGGGCGGGGTGGCCCGGAGTGATGAAGCGCTGGACGCGTCCGCGCTGGGCGCCACCGCGGTGCACCGGGTGTCGGACCCACAGGCGCTGGCGCCGGTGGAAGGCGCTCCCGGACAGGCGCTGGAGAAGCCCGAGCGTCGCCGGCCGCTGGCGCAGATCGCCGTGGCGGCGTTGCTGCTGGTGGGCGTCACGGTGGGCCTCACCACGTATGTGATTCACGCGAACACGGCCTCCCCGGCCGTGGTGCCGCCCGCGCCCGTCACCCCGACGGAGCCGGTGGTGGCCGCGCCCGAGCCGCCGGTGGTGACGCCGCCCCCGGACGTGGCGCCGCCGCCCGACGAGGCGCCGGTCGTCGCGGAGAACGGGGCGCCGGACGCGGGCGGGGTGCCTGCTCCGGTGGAGGTCCCCGACAAGCGTCCGGACGTGAAGGTGGCGTCGGTGTCGAAGACGCGGCGGCCTCCTCGCATGGTGTCCGTGAACACGCTGGTGGCGCCCATCGAGGAGACGCGGGGCGGTCAGCGCGTGGTGAACGTGGAGGCGTGGCCCGGGCTCATCGCGGGTGTGTCATTGCAGGTGGTGGGACCGGCGGCGCGAGGCTCCAACAAGCACCCGCTGCTGGGGATGGCCCGCGTGGAGAACATCCGTCCCAAGCGGGATCAGCTCACGGTGCGGTTGGATGACGACGCGGACGGGTCGAAGGGCGAGCGCTACGTGGTGCTCCCCGTGCGCCCGTCCACGCCCGTGGCCCCCGCGCCCGTCGCGGAGCCGGTGCGCGAGGAGCCGCCCGCGGAGCCTCGCAAGCTGCTGGGCTCCGCGACGACGGACGGTCTGCTGGGCTTCAACGTCAACCGGACCCTCACCATCATCAACGAGGACACCATCCCCTGGACGAAGTGCAAGATCGTCCTGGCCCGGCGGCAGCAGGCGTTCATGGCGTCGCTCGCGGAATATGCGAAGCACGAGGTGAAGACGGTCGCGCCCTACTTCACGGTGCAGGCCAGCGCGCCCATGGTGCCCGAGCGCACGGTGCGGGTCATCTGCAAGGAAGGCGAAGGGGAGTTCCCGCTGCGCAAGCCGTAGCGCGTCATGGCGTGGGCGCGCTCCGCCACGCCCCCGCTCAAGGCCCCAGTCGCGCGGCGCCCACGGGGCACTGCGCGCGCAGGAAGCCCGCCACCTCCGCGTCGCCTGCCTTCGCGTTGCGCACCGCGCGGGACATGGACGTGCGGCACTGCCACGTCACGTCGCGCGTGCCGTGGCAGCAGTGCCAGCCGGTCAGCGTGCGGTCCAGGTACTGGAGCATCTCCTGGCGCGTGGGCGTGAGGATGCTCCACACCGCGCCGGCGAGCAGCGCCACCCCGATGAGCTGGGGCAGGAGGGCCCGGAGCCAGCCGCGAGCCCCGCCCGGAATCACGACCGCGTGCACACCCAGCCGCGCGTCCAGCGGCCGCTGTTGCAGCACCACCTGGAGCAGCAGCTCCACCGGCGCGGTGAGGCCCCGCAGGAGCCCCGTGCCCAGGCCCGGCGTGCGTCCCCCGTCGCGCTCCAGCTTCAGGCCCAGGAAGTGGCGGCCCGGGGTGCGGCCCGTCAGCCCGCCCACGGCGGACAGGACGCACCACGCCACGGCTCCCGCGAGCACCAGCGCGCCCGGGGTGGACAGCTGCTCCGCCGCGCGCACCGCGCCCCAGCCCACGAGCGCGGAGCTTGTGAGGTCCAGCAGATCCGCCACCCACAGCCGGCCCTGATACCGGGCCTCGGTGGGAATGGTCTCCATGGAGAACAACGTCCCGTCGCTCATCAGCCTCTCTCATGCGCGAGCGGGGCTTGGACCCCAGGCCGCCCGTGCGGCGCCAGGAACGCGCCCGAAGCGAGCGCGTCCCGACCCCGCGCTCCTACTACAGGTCCAGCACCAGCCGCTTGGAACGTGCGCGAGAGACGCAGACGAGCATGCGGGCATCACCCGCGGGCTCCGCCTGGAAGAAGGTGTCGCGGTGTTCGGGGGTGCCCTCGCACACGCGGGTGACGCAGGTGCCGCAGGAGCCGGCCTCGCAGTCGCTCTCCACCTTCACCCCGTGGGTGCGCAGCACGTTGAGCACGCTCTTGCCGGCCGGAACGCGCAGGACCTGGCCGGTGCTGCGCAGGGCCACCTCGAAGTCCTCCTCCGGCGTCGCGTGGGTGGCGGCGGTGCCCGCGGCGGTGAAGGCCTCGAAGTGGACCTTCTCCCAGGGCCACCGGTTCAGGAGGGCCGCCTCGCGCACGGCCCTCATCAGGCCCGCCGGACCGCAGCAGTACAGCCGCGTGCCCGGGCCGCGCGTGCTCAGCAGCGTGCGCACGTCCAGGCCCTTCGCCGGGTCGCCCCCGTCGTGGTGCAGGTGCACGCGGCCGGCGAAGGAGGGCGAGGACAGGAGCTCCCGGAAGGCGGTCCGGCCCGCGTCGCGCGTGCAGTAGTGCAGCACCCACTCCGCGCCGGTGCGCTCCAGCAGGCGCGCCATGGCCAGCAGCGGGGTGATGCCGATGCCGCCCGCGATGAGCACGTAGCTGCGGGCGTAGAGGAGGGGGAAGTCGTTGATGGGCTCGCTCACGGTGAGCGTGTCGCCCACGTGGACGTGGTCGTGCATGGCCCGCGAACCGCCGCGTCCGTTCGCATCGCGCTGCACGGCGATGACGTAGCGGTGCGTCTCGCCCGGGTCGTTGCACAGGGAGTACTGCCGCATCCCGTTCAACGTCGGCACCTGGACGTCCAGGTGGGCGCCGGCCTCGAAGTCGGGCAGTGCGCGGCCGTCCCTGGAGACCAGCTCATAGGACCGGATGCCCTCGGCCACGGGGGTGATGCGCGCCACCCGCAAGCGCAGCGTCTTCGTCGTCACGGTATGCCCCTGTTCCCCGACCCGCCGCCCACGCAGGGCCAAGCCAGTCTTCCGGCGTCGGGCACGGTGGCCATGGGCCTGGGGCGCGAGCAGTGGGCGCGGGGGCGGTGTTGCTGACGCCTTGCGGACATCCGGTGCCTGCCTGGCTGCCCTCCGTGCGGACGCGGGGGGCGAGGA
>NZ_RAWD01000399.1:0-7353 GCF_003612065.1 Corallococcus sp. CA047B | reverse complement strand
GGGGCCGGGCGAAAAAGATGGGGGTCGAACCAAGGATTCGAGCGGCCGACGTATTTGGAAATGAGGTGGGAGTGACGGGGGCAGAGCCGTCGTCGCTCAAGGGCTTCGGGCGCAGAGCGTCCTGGGCGGAGGGGGGAAGGGTTCTGGGGGTCGATCTTCCAGAACTCCTCAAGGTTTTCGGCGGTTGTCGTCTCCAAGGCACAAGCAGGACGAAAGCGGGTCTTTGGGGGCCGCTTTCGATGAGGGGGACCCCTCGGGGGAGGGGTTGAGTCACTGGGAGCGCGTCGAGGGGGCGCGCTCCCAGTGTTTTTTCCAGGGGTCGGTCTGGATCCGCGCGGGGGCGCTGGGTCGGCCGGCCCGTTTTATTTCTGGATGGAGAGGATGACCCACCGCCGGGTGTCCACGGCGTAGACGGTGGGGACGTCCGAGATGGCGGGTCCTGCCAGGTCACGGCAGGCCGTGGGATTCACGGAGAAGCGGACGAACACCACCCCGTCTTTTCCGGGGACGCCGGTGACGTCATACGCCTCGCGCTGGTGGACGCAGACCTCGGTGGGGCTGGCGTTCCGCTCGGGCTTGGAACCCAGCGGAAGGAAGTCCTCCATCGCCAGGGTGACCGAAGCCGCCATCGTGCCGGACAGGACCTGTTGTCCTTCCGTGGGGAGAGCGATGGGGAACGCGAGGTGGGCTGCCTGCTCCGGAGGATGGACGCGGGCACAGGCGGCAAGCAGCAGGAGCGGCAGCAGCTTCCACGGTCGGGTTCCCATGAGGGATTGCAGTCTTCTACCCTCCGGAGACCACTCGCAACGGTTGTGTGCCTTCCCGCGCCGGCCGCGTGGCCCCGGCCAGCTCCAGCACGTGCGCGCCTTCGGCCTCGAAGTGCGCGCGCAGCCAGGGGTGGCAGGTGAAGGCGATGACCTGGTGGTGCTCGGCCATTCGCGCGAGGAGTCGCACCGCGCCTCGGGCCCGCTCCGGATCGAAGTTCACCAGCACGTCGTCCGCGATGAGCGGCAGCGCGCCGCGCGTCTCCCCGAAGTAGCGGATGACGGCCAGCCGGAACGCCAGGAAGAGCTGCTCGCGCGTGCCCCGGGACAACTGCTCCGCGCTCCAGTCCCTCGCCCCGTCGCTCACCCGCAGCTCCCTCGCATCGCCCGCTGGGATGAAGACGCGGCGGTATCTCCCTCCCGTCATCTCCTGGAAGGACTCGCTCGCGAGCTGGATGACGCGCGGCTGCTGCTCCTCCTCGAAGCGCCGCCGCGCCCGTCCCAGCAGCGCCAGCGTCAGCCGGTCCGCCGCGTAGCGCGTCGCCAGCTCCGCCGCCTTCGCCCGCAGCGTCTCCTCCTGGATGCGCAGCCGGTACACCCGGTCATCGTTCTCCCACTGCGACAGCTGCGTCTTCAGGCTGCCCTGCTCCGTGAGCACCGCCTTCAGCCGCTCGCCCTCGGTGCGGTAGCGCTCGCGCAGGCCGGACAGCCGCTCCTTCAGGCCCGCCTCTCCGCCCGCCGCGTGCACCTCCGCTCTCGCCACGTCCTCCTTCAGGCCCGTGAGTGCCTGCACCCGCTGGCCGTGCTCGCGCACCCGGATGACCAGCTCCGCGTACCTTCGCGCCTGCACCGCGCGACGGCGGAAGGTGGCTTCGTCCTGGCACCCCCCTTCCGCGAGCAGCGCCTCCAGCGTCTGGTCCTCTTCCAGCACCAACTGGTCCAAGCGCGCCTTCTCCGCCAGCAGCTCGCCGCGTTGTCCATCCAGGTGCCGTTGATCCGCCGCCCTCGCGCGGACCTCCTCCAGCGCCAGGGACACCCGCGCCGCCACCGTCTCCGCAGGCCCCGGAGGCAGCCCCGCCGCCTGCGCCTCCGCCAACAGCCGTGACGTCGTCGCGCCGCACGCAGCCTCCGCCACGGTGAACTCCTCTTCATCCGTGCGCAGGTCCAACAGTCGCTGCCGCAGCGCCGCGGCGTCCCGCCACAGCGTCAGCGCCGACGCCGGGGACAACGCCACCGGGAAGCGCCGCGCCAGCAGGAACGCCGACCACTCCTCGCGCAGCCCTTCCGCGCGTTGCTCCGCGCGCAGCCGGGCCTCCTCCACGCGCTGCTCCTCGCGCACCGCCCCGTCCCAGGCCGTGCGCTGCGCGTCCTCCTCGCGCACCAGCAGGTCGCGCCGCTCGGCTTGCGTCAGCCGCTCCGCCAGCAACGACTCCTGCGCGGCCAGGTCCGACAGCGACGCGCCCGGGGACATGCCCGCCGCGCCGGACGCGTGCAGCAACTCCCGCTGGAGCAGCTCCTCGCGCGCGGACATCGTCGCCTGCACCGCGCGGAATCGCTCCTCCTCCTGCTGACGCCAGCGGTGTCGCGCCGCCTGCGCCTCCAGGCTCGCGTGCCGCGCCTTCTCCACGCGGTGACGCACGAACAGCAACAACCCCACGAGCAACGCGCCACCCACCGCGCACAGCACGCCCACCGAAACACCCGCGAGCACCGCCGCGAGCACCGCGAAGCCCAGCGCCACGCCTCCCGCCGCCACCACCCATGACAGCGGCAGCAGTGAATGCAGGGGCACCGCGTCCGTGGGCGCCCGCACGCCGTCCATCTGCCGGCGCTGCTCCAGACGCTGCTCGGCCAGCCGCTCCAGGTCTCCGCGCACCGCGCGCATCCGCCCCACCGCCGCCTGCCGCTGGCGCACCTGCGCGGGCCGCTCGTCGGGCAGGGACTCCACCTCCAACTGGAGCCGCGCCAGCGACGTCTCCAGCCGCGTCCGCTCCTCGCGCGCCCGCGCCTGCTCCAGATCCACCGCGCCGAGCGCGCTGTCCGAAGCCTCCAGCCGCGCCGCCAGCGCCTCCAGCTCCCCGCGCGCCCGCGCCCCCAGGTCCAGCGCGAGCAGTCCGCCCGCGTCCACCGCGAGCCCCAGCTCCGCCAGCCCCTGTTCCAGTTGCCGCCGCCGCGAGGCGAGCGAAGCCCTGCGCGCGGGCAGGGCGCGAAGCTGCTCCGAATGTCCCGCGAAGGTGGCCAGCGCCGTGCGCAGGGCCTCGGCGCGCTCGCGCACGGGCCAGGGCGCGGCGTGCCGCTCCCGCGCTTCGTCGATGGGCGCCAGCCGCTCATGCAGCTGTGCCTGCTGGGCCCGGTACGTCTTGCGCCGCTGGAGCACGTCCTCCAGCCGCGTCTCCCCGCCCGCGGGGAAGGTGTCCAGCACCGGCAGTGACGACAGCTCCGTCCGGTCGCGCGCGAGCACCGACAAGTCCCCCAGCGCGGACTCCAGCCGCACCGCGTGGTCCAGCTCGCGAGCGGCCTCCTTCTGCGCCACCTCCAGCGCGTGGCCCTCCGCGATGCGCCCCGTCAGCCGGTCGCGCGTGGAGAAGTAGAGCGCGGGCCGGTCCCCCGCCTCGCGCAGCGCCTGCTGCACGTCCTCCAGGTCCTTCATCACCTTGTTCAATTCGGGCTTCTGCCCGCGCGGCGCGTACAGCCCTTCCGCGTCCTTGCGCAGCCGCTCCAGCGCCTCGGGCAGCCGACGCGCGCCCTGCATGCCCGCGGCGAACAGCGCCTCGGACACGCCGCGCTGCTGCGCCAGCCGCTGGAAGGACGACAGCTCATCCAGCCGGAAGGCGAACACCTCGAAGAACAGGTCCCGGGGCACGTCCGCCAGCGCCTGCGCGAGCAGCGTCTCCGGCAACGGCTGTCCCTCCGGCGTCTGCACCGTGAGCGTGCCCTCCGACGCGCGCTTCCCCACGCGACGGCGCACCACCAGCGGCCCCGCCTCCGTGTCCAACCACAGCTCGCCGCCGAAGAGCGCGCCCTCGGGTTCGTAGCGCTCCGGCTGACCGCGCTTCTCGAAGCCGAACAGCACGCCGCGCAGGAAGGCCAGCAGCGTGCTCTTGCCCGCTTCGTTGGGGCCATACAGCAGCGTGAGCCCCGGGGCCGGCGCCCCCGAGTAGCCCAGGAAGTGCCCGAAGCCATCCACCTGGAAGCGGTTGATGCGCAGTCCCGGCTTCATGACGTCTCCTCGTGGAGCTGCTCCACGCCGCGCTGTCCCGCCTGCGCCACCAGCTCCGGACGGGGCGCCTCCAGCGCGTCCACGCCCAGCCGCTTCAGGCGCTGGCCCAGCGTCGTCAGTTCCTCGTCGTCCCACAGCGCCGCGAGCGCCGCGTCGTCCTGCTCCAGCGCCCGGGCTTCCTCCAGCAGCGTGCCCATGAAGCCGCCACCGGCCCGCACCGCCTCCAGGTCCACCTCCGGCCGGCTGCCGTCCCGGAGCGACTCCAGCAACACTGGCGGATGCGCGCGCGACAGCCGCTCCCGCAGGTCCGCCTCCAACTGCGCCCTTGCCCCCGGCCGCGACAGCTCCCGGTGCAGCGGTCCGCGTCCGGCCAGCGTGAGGCGCACCGCGTGCCCGTCGAAGTCCTCCGCGCAGCGCGCCTCCACCACCTCCGTCGCCACCGCCTGGAGCGCATCCAGCGAACCCACGCCAAAGAGCGGCACGTCCAGCCGGTGCCAGCGCACCCGGTCCACCGGCACGAACCGCCTGCGCGCGACGCCGTCCTCCACGTCCACCACCACGCAGCCGCGCTCGCCCGTCTCGTGGATGTGCCGCCCCTGCGGATTGCCCGGGTACACCGCCACGCCGCCGCCGGGCAGCAGGTGCTCCGCGCGCGTGTGCACGTGGCCCAGCGCCCAGTAGTCCAGCCCGCCCGCCGCCAGGTCCGCCGCCGTGCAGGGCGCGTAGTTCGCGTGCCCCGCGTCGCCGCCCAGGTTCGCGTGCAGCAGGCCCACGCTGAAGTGCGTACCGGTGCGGCGGAACCTCGCGGACAGGTTCTCGCGCACCTCCACGTCCGGATAGGACACGCCCTGCACGTGGCACAGGCGCCGGCCCTCGCGCCGCACCTCCACGTCCTCCCACTCCGGTCCGAACACCTTCACCGACGCGGGCAGGCCCAGCGTGCCGGTGTCCCCGCTCAACGGGTCGTGGTTGCCGTGGACGATGAAGGTCTGGATGCCCGCCCGGTCCAACCGCGCCAGCTCCGAGCGCAGCGCCAGCCGCGCGCGCACGGAGCGGTCCTTCACGTCGAACAGGTCTCCGGCCAGCAGCAGGAACGTCACGCGCTCCCGCAGGCACACGTCCACGATGCGCGCGAGCGCCAGGAAGGTGGATTGCTGGAAACGCTCCAGCAGGGGCCCGTGCGTGGCGACCCCCCGAAACGGCGTGTCCAGGTGCAGATCCGCGGCGTGGACGAAGGAGAAGCGCATCGTGTGGGCAACGTACCCGAGTCTCCCCGCACGCCCGACTTTCCCTCCCCGGAGGGTGATGCTCCGGTGGACACACGGGACGTCCCGCGGTCGCACGGTGCGTCCGACTTCGGAAACCCGCCACGTCTTCCAGGCCCCACGCCCCTGCGTTTCGCGGTGGGTGGGCCGCTCGCGCCCTGCATTCCGCACGACGCCGGGACCCGGGCCTTCACGTAACCGACCGACCTCCCTGGAGTCCGTCAACGCACGGTGCGCGGTACGTCCGCTGCACCGGGGGGAGGCCATGAAACCCGTCACCTCCTGCATCCCGGGTCGCGCGGCCCTCACGCTGGCGACGCTCCTGCTCGCACCGATGGTCCAGGCGCAAGCCCCCGCCGGGCCGGCGAAGCCCGTCACGCTCACGGACCGCCCCGCGCCGCTGGCCTTCGCGGACTTCTCCTGGGTGCCCGGCAACGGTGGCGCCAGTGAGAAGCCGCTGTCCTTCGGCGCGTTCACCGGCGAGTTCCGCGCGGACACCGTCTACCACCACAGCTTCAACCACCCGCGGGACGACACGATTGCCGGCTCCAGCGAGGTCTTCCGCCACGGCGAGGTGCAGGTCACCCAGTTGGGGATTGGCGGCGACTTCCTCTACAAGAACGTGATGGGTCGGTTGATGACCCAGTTCGGCCTGTATTCCCAGACGACGCCGCGCAACGACGCGAGCCCCACGCGCGGCCAGTGGAACCTGGACGACGCCTACCGCTTCATCTCCGAGGCGTACGGCGGCTACCACTTCGATGCGCTGCGGGGCATCAACCTGCAGGCCGGCATCTTCATGAGCTACATCGGCCTGTGGAGCTACTACAACGCGGACAACTGGACCTACCAGCCGTCCTACGTGTCGTCGAACACGCCGTGGTTCTTCAACGGCGTGCGCGCCCAAATCTTCGTGAGCGACACGCTGAAGATCGAACCCTGGCTCGTCAATGGCTGGCAGTCCTACGGCCGCTTCAACGACGGCTACGGCGTGGGCGGACAGATTCTCTGGCGTCCCACCGGCTGGCTGTCGGTGGTGGGCAACCAGTATTACGGCACGGACACCCTGGGCAATCCGGGCCGCCGGCGCGTGCACACCGACGACAGCGTGATGGTGAAGTACCTCGACCGCCCGGACGGCTTCGTCAGCAAGGCGGCGGCGTCCCTCACGCTCGACGCGGGCTGCGAGTTCGGTGGCGGCGTGGGCTGCGGGTCGCAGTACTTCCTGGGGTTCATGGCCTACCACCGCCTGTGGTTCGCGCATGACCGTCTGGCATTGACCGTGGGCGGGGGCGCCATCACCAACCCCGGGCGCTACCTGGTGCTCCTGCCGCCCATCAACGGGACGACCGCGGCCTCCGGCACGCCGTACTTCACCGCGAACCCCGGCGACCGCTATCAGGCGTATGACTTCCAGGTGGCCGCGGACGTCATGCCCCAGCCCTTCATCACCTTCCGCCTGGAGTTCAACCACCGCGCGGCCAGCGTGCCGTACTTCTCCGGGCCCGGAGGCGTCACGCCGCCCGGAGGCAACCAGGGCGCGCCCGGCTCGCTCGTGGACGGCTGGAGCCCCGACCTGGTGAAGCGCGAGAGCCGCCTCACCGGCGCGCTGATGGTGAAGCTCTGATGCAAGCGGGAGGCGCGGGCCCGGCAGTCCGCCCGGCCCACCCGCGCCTCTCGCCTGTCAGGACGATGCCAGCGTGGCTAACGCGTCGTCTCGTTGCCCGAGCCGCCCATGTTGCCGCCGGAGGTGTCCATGTCGTTGCCGGTCCCGGTGGAGCCGGTGTTGCCCATGTCCGAATCCATGGGCTCCTGCATTCCGGAGCCGCCGGTGCCGGAGTCCATCATCCCGGAGCCTCCCGTGCCGGCGTCCATCATGCCGGAGCCGCCCATGCCCTCTTCGGGGGTGTCCGTGGAGGAACCCGTGCTCGGTGGGGTCTCCGGTAGGGGCTCCGGTGGGGTCTCCGTCGGGGTCGGGGACTGCATCGAGTCCCCCGTCTGGCCCGTGCCGGTGCCGCCCGTGCCGCTGCCGCCCGTGCCACCGCCCTCCTGGGGCGCCATGCTCTCCGAGCTGCGGTCCCGACTCTGACACCCGGAGAGGGCC
>NZ_RAWD01000398.1:0-7436 GCF_003612065.1 Corallococcus sp. CA047B | reverse complement strand
CCAGGAGGGTGGGCGGGGCGCGGTCGGACTCCGGGCCGAGGGGAAGGCTTGCGTAGACGGGCACCTTGAACGCGGCCTCCAGGGCGGCGGGGTTGGACACGCCCTGTCGGAGCGCCTGGCGCGTGAAGGCGGACGCGACGCCGAGCACCAGCCCCAGCACGAGGCTGACCGCGAACACGTCCGGCTTCGTGGGGCGCACCGGGGTGCGCGTCACCACGGGCGCGTCGATGATGCGCGCGTTGGTGATGGTGCTCGACTTGAGCACCCGGTACTCCTGGGCCTTGTTGTGGAGCTGGAGGAACAGCTCGTTGGCGACCTTCACGTCGCGCGTGAGCTGGGCGGACACCAGCTCCGCGTTCGGCATGCCCTTGAGCTGGGTGTCGAGCATGGCCCGCTCCGCCCGCAGGCGCGCCAGCTTGTTCTGGGTGGCCACGAACAGGGGGTGGTGCTCGGTGAAGCGCTGCCGCAGCTCCGAGCGCTCGAGGGACAGCTGGGAGAGGGCCTTCTCCAGGTCCGCGCTCCGGGCCACGATGGCCTGGGCCTCCAGCCCCAGGTCCACGCCGCCCTTGCCCATGCGGTAGTCGCGCAGGGCCGTCTCCGCGCGCTCCAGGCCCTGGCGCAGGCCGGGCAGCTGGCTGTCGAGGAACGTCAGTGTCCGGCCGGCCTCCTCGCTGCGGCGCTCGACGTTGGTGAGGACATACGCCTCCGTGAGGGCCTGGAGCGTCGCGGAGGCCAGCGCCGCGTCCGGCCCCTCCAGGGCCAGGGTGAGGACGCCGGTGCCGGGGCCCTTCTCGCCCACGCGCAGCGCGCGCTGGAGCTCCTCCACCACCGCGAGCCGCGAGCGCCGCATCAGCTGGAACCGCGTCCCCGGCCGGGCGTGCAGCCCGGTGACGAGCAGCTCCACCTCGGGCGCGGAGTCCGGGGGCGTGGTGGCGGCGGTGCCCGCCTCGCCGTGGAGCAGCACGGCGCCATCGGGGCCCCGCAGCGCGTACCCGCCGGCCGCCTCCGCGACGAGCGTGAGCGGAACATCCTCCAGCTCCGGCGGCACGTTCAGCCGCTCCACCTGGAGGCGCTCCCCACCCCAGGCGTAGGTGTCCGGGCCCCACCAGGGGACGGGCGCCAGGTCCGGCCCCTCATGGGCGCGGGCGAGCGCGGCGCCCAGCACGGGGAAGTAGCGAGGTTCGGCGGACACGCCCAGCCGCAGGGTATCCGCCACCCGGCCCAGCAGGACCCGCGAGTTGAGGACCTCTATCTCCGTGGCCGCGACGCTGGGCGCATCCGAGAGCAGCTCATCCAGCTGGCCCAGGCTGCTGCCCTCCTGTTCGATCCGGAGCACGGCGTTCGCGCGATACACCGGCGTCGCCGTGAGCAGATACAGCCCGCCCACCACGAGGGTCAGCGCGACGGTCGCGGCAATGGAGTTGCGACGCTCCAGCAGGATGGCCAGGTAGCCACCCAATCCCAGCTCGTCTTCGTTGTCGGGGGTGTGCGTCATGGGTTTTCGATGATGATGGTTCTGTCTCCGATATCCACTGCCTGCCAGAGCAGCTGAACTGTTGGCTGGATCTGCTGGATGATGCGGTTCCACTGCGTCAAGTCGTGCGCGGAGACGAAGACGACGTCGTGCGGTTGTAATTGGAACTGCGCCGCGAGCAGCAGCGCGTCCGGTGAGCTTGCGTCAAGCTTGTAGATGGAGGGCCGGTTGAAGTTGCCCCGGATGACGTAGATGCGCCCCGGATTGGAGGTCAGCGGATCAAAGCCCTCGCTGTCGCCAATCGCTTCCGCCAGTGTCATCCGCCCCTTCACCATCAGGCGCGAGGAGGGTTTGCGGACCTCGCCCAGCACGAAGACCTTGTTGCGGTTGCGGTCCGCGACGTTGATGATGTCGCCGTCCGTGAGCAGCCAGTTCTGGCTCACGTCCCCCTGTTCGTAGAGGGCCTGCAGGTCCAGGTTGAAGGTGGTGCCCGCCCGGCTGAGCGTGACGGTGCGCAGGTCCGCCTCCGGCCCGAAGCCCCGCGCCTGGCTGATGGCGTCCTGCACGCGCAAGGGCACGTCGGTGATGGGAAGGCTGCCGGGCGCCACCACCTCTCCCGTCACCTGGACCTTCTGCCCCCGGAAACCCGCCACGCGCACGTCCAGCTGGGGCCGTTCGATGACGCTGGCCAGCTTCTGCGTGAGCAGCTCGCGGATGGCCCGCAGCGTCTTGCCCGCGACCGGGATGACGCCCACATGGGGGTAGAACATCGTCCCGTCCGCCGCCACCGGATGGCCCGTGGCTTCGGCGGAGCGGAACTCGCCCGCGGGGATGGTGAGCTCCGGGTGGTCCCAGACGATGACGCTCAGCACGTCATGGGCGCTGACCTTGTAGTCATAGTCCACGGCCACCTGCGCCAGTGGATCCACCAGGGGCGTGGGCCGCGCCTGCCGGCGGGACTCCAGCTGCCGGCCCAACAGGGACGCGTCGATGGTGACGATCTCGAAGGCATCGCTGGCCCCCGCGTCTGCCTTTCCGGCGTACCGCTCCCGGAAGGCATCCTCGTCCATGTGCATCCCCGGGCCCCAGGCGCATGCATTTGCGCACAAGGCCAGGCCGATAAGAAGGATTTGCCTCATTGGCCGGAATTCTTCGGGTCTGCCGCCGCATGCGTAAACCCATCCACCGGTCCGTGTGTCCGGAAGACGTTACGGCCCTGGCATGAGTCGACAGATGCCCTGCCCTGGGGGGCGGGGGCGGGCCGGTCCGCTGGAATCACGACATCAGCGGTGTACTCGAGGGGGCGTGACGAAAGCAGGGCGGGAGCCCATACCCTTGCGCTGTCTTGAAGGCTTGAGCGGCCGGCTCGCGCTTCCGAGGAAACGACATACGACCCATGCCCCAGTGAAGAGCCATTCTTGTGCTCGCTGTCCTGGGGCCACGGCGCCACGGACCACTTCACCACATATCGCGCGCCCCGGTCCTGACGGCGGAGCGCGGGCTTTCATGAAAGGACTGCCATGGTGCTCTCGATTCCACAGCTCCGCGACGCCCAGGACGCTTACTTCTCATGTCTCACGGAGCGGGAACTGGCTGAACGGCGGCGCGAAGAAGGTGTTCGCGTCATTTCCCACCGCGGCCACTACTGGGTGCAGCCGGGCGCGCCCGGCTTCTTCCAGCCGGTGCACCTGCTGGCCCGGCTGACGCCCGAGGAGGCCACGTCGCCCACGCCGCTCTCCTGGGGCTTCCGGGCGGCCCTGACGCCGGAGACCGCGAACTCCGCCACCGGCACGGTGCCGGTGGTGCGCATCAAGGACCTGGACAACTACGACGCCAATCACCTGTCCTCGAACCGGCGCAACAAGCTGCGCAAGGCTCAGAAGACGGTGCGCATCGTCCAGCTCACCGGGCCCTCCGTCCTGCTGGAGCAGGGCTATGAGGTCGTCCGGGATGCCCTGACGCGCACCCAGCACAAGAAGATCCCCACGCCGGAGGCCTACCTCAAGGACGTGAGGAAGTACTTCATCTCCGACCACTGGTGCGTGCTCGCCGGATTGATTGACGGCAAGCTGGGCGGCTACCTGGATGGCTACGTGGTGGACGGCGTCGCGTATGGCTTCAGCGCCTACTACGCCACCTGGGCGCTGCCGACGAACATCTCCACCGGGCTGAGCTACGAATTCGCGCAGGTCTGCCGGCGGCTCAAGTCCGTCCACACGCTGGTGGGCGGCCTCCATGCCCCCGAGGCCTCCCAACTGGGACAGTTCAAGGACGACCTGGGCTTCGTCGTGGACAACATCCCCATCCAGTGGGGGATGAACCCGCTGGCCCAGGCCTTCATCCGCTGGCGCCGTCCCCACGCCTACTACCGGCTGACGGGCCGGGAGTAGGCGCGCGGAAGAAAGGCCTACGGCGAGAGGACGACCTTGATGCAGCCGTCCTCCTTGTCGCGGAACTTCTTGTAGAGCGCGGGCGCCTCGGAGAGCTTCGCGCGGTGGGTGATGAGCCGGGTCGGGTCGATGGCGCCCGCCTGGATCTTCTCCAGCAGGGGCCGCGTGTAGCGGTGCGTGTGCGTCTGCCCGGACTTCATGGTCAGGCCCTTGTTGACGAAGGTCCCCATGGGGACCTTGTCCAGGAAGCCCACGTAGACGCCGGGGACGGACACCGTGCCGCCCTTGCGGCAGCAGTGGATGGCCTGGCGCAGCGCGTGCGGCCGGTCCGTGGCGAGCTTCACCGCGGCCTTCGCCTTGTCGAGCACCGCGTCGAAGCTGCCGGTGCCATGGGCCTCGGCGCCCACCGCGTCGATGCAGCGGTCCGGCCCCCGGCCCTTCGTCAGCTCGTTGAGCGTGTCGAAGACGTCCTGCTTCAGGAAGTCGATGGTCTCCGCCTTGCCCCAGGACTTCGCGAGCGCGAGCCGCTCCGGCACGTGGTCGATGGCGATGACCCGGCCCGCGCCGAACATCCAGGCGCTCTGGATGGCGAACTGGCCCACGGGGCCGCAGCCCCACACCGCCACGGTGTCGCCCTTCTCCATCTCACAGTGCTCCGCCGCCATGTAGCCGGTGGGGAAGATGTCCGTGAGGAAGAGCACCTGCTCCTCGGTGAGGCCGTCCGGAATCTTGAGCGGGCCCACGTCCGCGTACGGCACGCGCACGTACTCGGCCTGGCCTCCGGAGTAGCCGCCCAGCATGTGCGAATAGCCGAAGAGGCCGGAGGGCGAATAGCCCATCACCTTCGCGGCGACCTCCGCGTTGCGGTTGGAGCGGTCGCACAGGGAGAACAGCGTCTTCTTGCAGAAGAAGCACTCGCCGCACGCGAGGTTGAACGGGACGATGACCCGGTCGCCCTTCTTGAGCTTCGTGACGCCGGCGCCGGTCTCCACCACCTCGCCCATGAACTCGTGGCCGAGCACGTCCCCGCTCTTCATGGTCGGCATGTAGCCGTCCAGCAGGTGCAGGTCCGAACCGCAGATGGCGGTGCGGGTCACCTTGATGATGGCGTCGCCGGGGGCTTCGATCTTCGGATCGGGGACCGTCTCGTAGCGGACGTCACCGTGACCATGCCAACAGATGGCTTTCATGGGGCGGTTTGCTCCTTGGAAGGAAGAGGCTTTCCAGGAAGCTGGGCCCTCCCCTCCTCGCGAGCAGCATCTGCTCCGGACCGCCGCCTACCTGTCTGCTTCCCAGGCTGGATGGCGCGCTCAGGGGTCGTTCGGTCTCAGGCCGAAGGCCGTCACCCGGTCGTCGGGGGTGAGCGCCACGAAGTAGCGGAAGGTCCGCGGCCCGAACGTCACGAGGTACGTGTAGAGGCGGTCGTCGCCCCGGGTGAGCCGCTGCGCCAGGACCAGGGACCCCGCTGGCCCCAGCGCCTCCAGGGCCTGCTGGTGGTGCTTCGCGAGTTCCTCGAAGGACTTCGGCGGCAGGGACGCGAAGTCGCCGGGGGAGAGCGTCCCGCTCCGGGCCTGCTCCAGCAGGAGCCTGAGCCGCGCGGTGACCTGGGGCTCGCGGTCCTCGATGGGGGAGAGGGGTGGGATGGCGAGCGAGGGATGGATGAGCGTGGCGATGCCGTCCACCAGTCTCCCGGTCCCCGCGAAGTCCGAGTTGGCCAGCACGACGATGGAGAGCGAGTCCCCGAGGTAGCGCGCGAAGGTGCTCCGGAAGCCCTGCCACGCGCCCCCGTGCAGGTGGATGGGCTTGCCCCCGCGCTCCTCGAGCTGCCACCCGAAGCCATAGGGGTAGGTGGCCCCACTGGTGAGCTTCACGGGAGAGAGGATCTCCTTCCAGCTCTCCGGGGTGAGGAGGGCCTGCCGCTGCACGGCGGCATCCCAGGCCAGCATGTCCTTCACGGAGACATAGAGCGAGCCGTCCCCGGTGGTGTTGAGCGAAGGGGAGACCCACTCCTGGTTCTTCACCACGCCCTCGACCTGTCGGTAGCCGGCCGCGCGGTTCGGGATGACGTCCGCCTCGCTGATGCCGCGCGCGGTCTTCATTCCGGCGGGCTTGAAGACGTGCTCCGCGAGGATGTTCCCGTAGAAGGTGCCCGCGACGCGGTTCACGAGGATGCCCAGCAGGACATAGCCGGTGTTGCTGTAGTTCCAGCGGGAGCCGGCAGGAAACTCGAGGGGCAGGGCGTACGCGAAGCGCGCGAGCTCCTCGTCCGTGTAGTCCTTGCGTGCGTCGAGCAGTCCCTCCAGGTCGGCGATGCCGGAGGTATGCGTCAGCAGGTGGCGCACCGTGATGGCGCTCCAGGCCGCGGGCGCGTCGGGGAAGAACTTCGTCACCTTGTCGGACAGCGACAGCCTTCCGGCCTCCACCTGGAGCATCACGGCCATCGTGGTGAACTGCTTGCCCACGGAGCCGGACTGGAAGAGCGTGTCGGCGGTGACCGGGACGCGGTGTTCCAGGTTGGCGAAGCCATAGCCCTTCGCGAGCAGGACCTTGCCATGGCTCACCACGCCCACGGCGATGCCGGGCACCTTCTGCCGGGCCATTTCGGCCTGCACGTAGGCGTCAATCCTTGCCCGGAGCGCGGGCTGCGCGGCGGCGGAAGGTCCGACGAACAGGCTGCACAGCAAGACCGCGACCAAGGCGAGCGGCTGCGAAGGAGTGCGCACGGGGACTCCGGATGCATGGGGTGTCATCGCGCATCAGGATAGCCGTGAGTCGGGGGATGCTTCAGGCCCTGCGCCTCGATTCACGGAGGCGTTTCGCCGGCCGTGGCCTTGTCGCCCAGGCGCTGCTTGAGGGCATCCCAGCCCTTGCTGCCCGCCTCCCGCGCGCGGTCCAGTGTCTCGCCCGCGCCCTGGGCCACCTGCTCCGGGGACAGCGTCGCGGTGCCCTGGCGCACCCGCTGCATCCAGGCGATGGGCGCGTAGAGCTGCTTCGCCTGTTCGGGGCCGAGCGCGACGGTGAGCACGTGCTCCAGGCCGCCGGCGCGCGCGAGCAGGGCCCGGCCCAGGAGGAGGCCCGCGCGGGCCTGCTGGAACACGGGCAGGCTGTCGCCGTGCTTGCGCAGGGCCTCCGCGCTGTCGTGCACGTCGCGCCGCTCCGTCTCCTCCAGGAAGGGACTGGCGGCGAGCTTGTCGAGCGAGGCCGCGGCCTCCGCGTAGCGTTCGCGCCGTGCGTGGATGAAGGCCCAGCCCCACCACGTGAGCTCGTTCTCCACGCCCAGCGTCTGGAGCGAGCGCAGCCCCTGTTCGATGTCGTCCTCGGCGGCGCGCTCGCGCTTGAGGGCCATGCGGTTCCACGCGCGCAGGAAGTGCCCGGCGGCGAGCACCATCTCCCGTGACTGCGCGGGCGTGCTTCCTTGGATGGAACCGAAGTCCTCGGTGGGGAGGCGCTCGGCCTCGGTGAGGAAGGCGTTCAGCTCCTCCTCGGCGGCGTAGTGGTAGCCCGCCTGACAGAAGGCGAGCCCCCGGTTGGCCTGCACCGCCGCGCGCAGGGGAGGGGACCAGGTGGGGGTC
>NZ_RAWD01000397.1:0-7467 GCF_003612065.1 Corallococcus sp. CA047B | reverse complement strand
GTACGGGCGGGTCGGGGTAGGGCAGGACGGGCAGCACGGGGCGGTACGGGCAGCGCGGCACAACACGAACGCATCACTTCATCTCGGAGAGCGAAGACCATGGCGACCAAGACCCAGAAGCGTGGACAGACGATTCAGCGCAAGGCCCGTCAGATGAAGGCGACGACCGTGAAGGCCGTGTCCAACGCCGGCAAGCAGGCCAGGCGCGTGCAGGTGACGCTGGGCGACCTGATCGCCGCTGCCTTCGACACCGTGGGGGGCGAGGCGCGGAAGGTGGCCAAGGTCGTCTCCTCGCCGGACATGACCGTGGCGACCGGGAAGCACATTGTTTTCGTGGGGTGATTGTTCCGCCGGCCGGGCGCGGACAGGTGGGTTCCATTTCCGGGACGCGAATTCCAAGGCCAGGTGACTGCCGTGACCAACATCCTCAACCCTGGACGCAACTACTGGACGCGTTCGGAAACGCATGACGCGGGCGTGCTGGTGGACGCCCGGGATTACTACCGAGAGCTGTACCGGGCCATCCGCAAGGCGCGTCGCTCCATCGTCATCATGGGCTGGCAGTTCGACAGCGATGTGACGTTGCTGCGCGGTGACGACCTGGCGGAAGCGGAAGGTGGCGAAGTCCGACTGCTGCCGCTGCTGGACAAGATGTGCCGGGACAACCCGGAGCTGCACGTCTACATCCTCGCCTGGGATTTCAGCATGCTGCTCGCGATGGAACGCGAGTGGATGCAGCACCTGCTGTTCAACTGGACCACGAACGAGCGGCTGCGATTCCGCTTCGATTCCTCCAGTCCTCTCTACGCCGCGCACCACCAGAAGCTCGTCGTCGTGGACGGCGTGCAGGCGTTCACCGGCGGCATGGACGTCTGTGACTGTCGCTGGGACGACCGGGACCATCCCGCGCGCTCGAAGCTGCGCTGTGATTCCGGCCGCGATCCGCACGGTCCCTACCACGACGTGCAGACGGTGCTGACGGGCCCCGCGGTGAAGCCGCTCGCGGAGCTGTTCGAGGCGCGCTGGGCGCACTCGGGCGGCGGCGAAATCCACCTGGAGCCGGTGGCGCGCGACGACGTGACCTTTGAAGCGACGATGCCGGCGCCTCCGGGCCCGGTGGCCATCAGCCGCACCTTCGGCAAGACCATCCTTCCGCCGCAGGAGGAGGTGCAGGAGATCCGCGCGCTGTACGTGGACGCCATCGCCGCGGCGGAACGCTTCATCTACATCGAGAACCAGTACTTCTCCTCGCGCGCCATCTACGACGCGCTCGTCAAGCGCATGCGCACGGCGGGCCGTGGCCGGCTCCAGGTGATGCTGGTGCTGCCCCGTCAGCCGGAAGCGCTGCGTGAGCAGATCGCCATGGGCGTCGCCCAGGTGCGCCTGTTGCGCGCGCTGCGGGAGGTGGCCAGCGAGACGGGCCACGGCTTCGCGGTGTACGGCTCGGCGGCGAAGGACGACGACGGCTCGGATGTCTTCACATACATCCACTCGAAGGTGATGGTGGTGGACGACACCTTCCTGACGGTGGGCTCCGCGAACACCACCAACCGCAGCCTGGGGCTGGACTCCGAGCTGAACCTGAGCTGGGAGGCGCAGGCGCCGGGCGACGCGGTGTCCAAGGCCATCCGCCGCATCCGCGTGTCGCTGATGGCGGAGCACGCGGGCCTCGCGGGCGTGTCCGCGCTGCGGCCGCTGGTGGAGGCGAAGCAGATGGTGGAGACGCTGGACCGGGTGGCCCAGGAGGGGCTGCTGCGGCTGCGTCCACACCCGCTGGAGACGGTGTTCGACCAGAACCCGCTCTTCAAGCCGCTGGAGCCGGAGGACTTCCTCATCGATCCGGAAGAGTCGGTGCTGGACGAGTCGCTCTTCGAGGCCCTGCACAAGGGCGATGACGGCCTGTTCGCCTCCGGCGTGCGGCTGCTGTCGCGCTGGCTGGTGGGCCCGTCGTGCGCCGCGCCTCCGCACCGCGCCATCCTGCCCTGTGCACCCGGGCAGGAAGAGGGCGGCGCGGCGGAACCCTGAGTCCCGGGCAGAGGATGCGCGCGCGTCAGCGTCGGGCGAAGTCCACGCCCACGCCGGCGCCCGCGCTCACGCCCCGCACCAATTGGTCATCCGGCTGCGGGAAGTGCACGGTCGCGCCGGAGGCCCAGATGTACAGCGCGGGCAGCACGCGCTGCCGGCCCTCCACCGCGAAGGAGTAGCGGGGCCGGTCACCCAGGCCCACCACCACCGCGCGCACGATTCCGCGCGTCTTGTCGCCCGGGCTGCTGAAGCTCAGCGAGAAGTCTCCGTCCGCGCGGCCAAAGGCCGAGTACTCCACGGCGCCACTGGCCACGACCTCCGTCGAGTCCGTTCCACCGCCGCGCGCCACGGACATCTCGATGTAGCCGGAGAAGTCCTTCGGCACGCGCTGGTCCGCCTGCGGCTCCTCGGACAGGCCCACGGCGGAGAAGCGCGCCAGCTCATACCCCGCGCCGAAGAAGCCGAAGCGGAAGCCGCCGCCCTGGCGCCGCCCCTGCAAGGTGACGCTGAGCTGCGTGCCCTTGAAGTCGCCCTCGAAGGCGACGCCCAGCAGGCCGCCCACGTCCTGCGCGCCGGAGTTGAGGCGCGCGCCGCCGGCCAGCAGGACCCACGAGCGCAGCCGCTCGCCCTTGTACATGGCGACTTCGCCGCCCACCGACGCGACCGTGGCCTCCGGCGTCACCCCGCCGGCCTCGCCGAAGTCGTGCGCCACGGAGGCGCGCAGCAGGTAGCGGTCGAAGTGGTTCTCACTGCCGCTGACGACGCGGCCCAGGTCCAGCAACAGCTCGCCGGAGAAGATGCGCGCGGCGAGCACGTCGCTGGCGAGCAGCTCCACCCGCGCCGGCCCCGCCGCGAACGACAGCGTGCCGCCCGCCGGGTGGTAGTTCGGGGACAGCTGGTTGTCGTAGCGGTTCACCAGGTAGCCGCGGCCCAGGGACTCCTCGAGGAAGGGCTGCACACGCAGGCCGAAGCGGCCGGACTCATCCCCGATGCGGAGCAGGCGCACCACCTGTCCGTAGTCGCTGCGCTCGTCCCAGTCCTGGCGCCGCAGCCACGCGCCGTAGTCCTCGTCCTTCTGCTCGGGCGGGTTGTCCAGGAGGCGGAAGCGCAGCGGTGCGCCCAGCATGAAGGCGAAGTCCTCGCCGCCATCCACGCCCAGCGACGGGTATGCGTACGCGAACAGGTCCTGCTCGCCGCCCGGCGTTCCGGACGGGAAGCTCAGCGGACCCACTTCCAGCAGCGCCCGGAAGCCGATGCCTCCCGACGAGGCGGGAGCGGACGACTCCTGCTCTTCGTTGGGGACCTCCTCGATGTACGAGGACTGGGAGTGCAGCAGCGCGAGCAGGGCGACGAAGGGAGCACCAGTCATTGGTGCTCACTCTAACTTGGCGCGGCGTGGGGTGGACAGACGAACACCCGGCAGGCCCGCGAGCGGGCTTTACCGGGTATCCGCCGCGACCAGGGCGGAGGACTCCGCCCTGGCTTGATTCTTCACCGGGGACTAGTGGGTGGAATCGGGCGTGGCGTCCGTCTCCACCTTGGAGTCGGTGCTCAGGTCGTCCGTGTCGGCGTTGGCGTCGCCGGACGCGTCCTTGATCTCGCTCTTGCCGGAGCTCTCATCGCCGGAGCCGCCGGTGCCGTCATCACTGGGGTCGCGGTTCTGGTTCACGGAGCCCGCGGGCACCTGCGGGTCGCCCAGGTCGGTGGGGGTGTTCTGCTGCACGTCCCACTTCTGGCCGTCCTGGGTCTTCACGGTCTCGTCGGCCGCGCCGCTGCCGCCGGTGGCCTCGCCCTCGTAGACGGTGGGCGCGTCCATGCGGTCGCGCTTCTCCAGGTCGCTCACGTTGCTCGCCTCACCGGCGGACTTGTCCGACTCCGCGGTGTCGGGGTTGAGGCTTTCGCTGGAGGAGCTTGAGACGTCGGAGCTGGTGCCCGCGCTGCCCGCTCCGCCCATGGCACCGGCTTCGGGTGACGAGGCTTCACGCGTGTTCGCGGACTGGCTGGCGCAACCGTACAGCGACAGGGCGGCGATGGCCGCCATCAGGGGAAGCTTCATTGGGAATCTCCAGTGCGAGTCGGGTTTCGTCTTCCGGAAATCTGGTTGCCCGGCCGACAGAGACAAGGACACACACGGGCCTCTGCTACCGGGCCCGCTCCTGGGCAGGCAGGGAGGCGGGCGCTCGGTAGTGGGGCGCTGGGAGAGGAGGATGAAGCTTGCCGGCGGATGGTGAGGGGCCAGGCAGGCGAGGACGGGCGGACGTTCTCTAGCGCCGCTTCGTGGGTTTGGACGGGCCCCCGCCATCGTCCTCGGCCTTGCGCTTCTTGTCGGGCACGTCCGTGTGGTGGCTGCTGGACATGATCTCCCCCTTGCTGTTCTTCGTGAACACGCTGTCGTCCTTCAGCAGGCGCTCGGGGCCGTAGTTCTGGTGCGCCTGGTAGAGGCGCTCGGCGCGCTCGGTGGGCTTGCCGTTCTTGTCGAGCGGCGCATCGAAGCCGGTGCTGATCTTCTTGTTCTGCGTGATGTCGCCGACGCGCAGGTTGCCCGGCGCATCGAAGGTGTCCTTCAACACGTCCTTGTAGGCCTGGAAGCGCGTGGCCTGGTCGGGGCCCTGCATGGCGGTGAGCGTGTTCTTCAGGGCGGCATCCTGCTTCTGCTGAACGACGTCTGCCTTCAGCTCGCCCTTGCGTTCCGCCAGCGTGGCGCGCGAGTAGCCCTGCACGCGGCCCACGGAGGCGGCTTGCTCCGCCAATCCCTTGCGCACCTTCTTCTGGGCTTCCGTCTGGGCGGCACCGGTGGCCGTCTTCAATTCACCAGCGGAGGCCTGGGTGTCCTTCGCGCCCTGCTTGAAGCGCAGCGTCTCGTGGTTGAAGACGTTCTGGCCCGTGGCCGAGGCGATGACGTGGTTGATGCTGGAGTCGGGGGCGTTCTGGCCCGTGCGTCGGGCGGCCTGCTCCTGCGGGGTCAACGGACGCCCGGATTTCTGGGCGGCGTCCGTATAGGTGCTGTGCGAGGCGTTGTACTGCGTCAGGCGATCCAGGACGTTCTGCTTCTTCACGCCGGCGCCATGCTTGCCGTAGTGCTCGTTGAGATGCTGCTTCTGCTTGTCGTTCAGGCCGCCGGTGGGGCCGTATTTCACCTGGCCGTTCACCTTCGTCTTGCTGTCGCCCACCTTGAAAGAGTTGTTGCCCAGCTTGGGTCCACCAATGCGCGCCATGGATTGCTCCTCCGGCAACAAGCCCTGACCTGGAACCTCGGGGCTCATGGAATGGGGCGGACTATGGACTGGCAGGCCCGGTCCGTCTGTCAGGGCTTTCCCTCTGTTGGCTGGGGACGTGCCACCTGCCCGGGAGTGCGTGGAAGGGGCTTCGCGCGCGCTTCCGGGAGGAGCACCAACACCCGCTTGACTACGGCTGTAGTCAGTCGTACCTTGCTTCTTGACTACAGCTGTCGCTACGAAGGATGGGACGGATGAAGAAGCCGGTGGGAGAGCAGGAACTCGCGCTGCTGCGGTACGTGGCGGAGCACGGGCCGGCGACGGTGGGGGAGGTGGCGGAGCGCTTCGGTGAGGCGCAGGGATTGGCGCGCTCCACCATCCTGACGGTGATGGAGCGGCTGCGGCTCAAGGGGTACCTGACCCGGAGCAAGGTGGACGGGGTGTTCCAGTACGCCTCGCCGGTGGCCACGCAAGAGCTGCTGCGCGACGTCGTAGGGAACTTCGTGCAGCGCACGCTCTCCGGGTCGCTGTCGCCGTTCGTCACCTATCTGGCGGAGGCCGAGGACGTCTCCGACGAGGAGCTGAAGCAGCTCCAGGACGTCGTGGCCCGCCTGCGGCAGAAGCGGAAGGAGTGAGCCGATGAGCTCCATGGACCTGCTGCACGTGATGCCGTGGTGGTCGTCCTGGTCGGAGTCGCTGTGGCGCGCCTCGTGGCAGGGGGCGCTCTGCGCGCTGGGGGTGTGGGTGCTCGCGAAGGCGGTGCCGAGCCTGCCCGCGTCCCTGCGCGCGGGGCTGTGGTGGCTGGTGGCGCTCAAGTTCGTGCTGACGGTGGGCTGGCCGCATCCGGTGTCCCTGGCGCTGCTGCCCGCGGAGACCGTGGTCACCGGCACCGGGTCGCAATCCCAGACATCCGGCACCGCCATGCCCACGCGTGGGGGGGCCCTGGTGGTCTCGGGCCCTGCACCGTCGGATGTGGAAGGTTCCGTCGCACAGGCTCCGGGCCTCGCAATCCCAGGCGTTGCAACGGCAGCGCAAGCGCCCGGCATCGCTCACGCTCGGGACTTCGTGTCGTCGCGCGGTGGACTGTCAGCCGCGGCGTCAGGCCAGGGCTCCTCACCCGAGGCGCGGTACGTGTCCTTCGTCGCCACTTCCTCGCGGTGGCTGCGTGCGCTGTCCGGCTCCAGCGCGGTGGCGTGGACGCTGCTCTTCATCTGGGGCGCGGGCGTGGCCTGGCAGGTGCGGGGCCACGTGCGAGCGTGGCGTCAGGTGCGGGGCATGCGGGAGCGGGCACGGCCCCTGAAGCATCCGGTGCTCGAGGAGGAGGCGGAGTTCCTCGCGAGCGAAGCGGGCCTGCGCCGGCCGCCCCTGCTGCTCGTGTCGGACGAGGTGATGAGCCCGCTGGCCGCGGGGCTCGTGTCGCCGGCCATCGTGCTGCCCTCGAAGGCGGTGCGTGAGTTCCCCGAGGACGCGCTGCGCATGGCGCTCGCGCATGAAGTGGCGCACCTGCGGCGCGGGGACCTGTGGCTGGGCTGGGTGCCGGCGCTGGCGGAGACGGTGCTCTTCTTCCACCCGCTCGCGCGTCAGGCGGCCCGTGAGTACGCGCTTGCTCGGGAAGAGGCGTGTGACGCGGAGGCGCTGCGTCTCACCGGCGCGGAGCCCGCGGATTACGGCGAGCTGCTCATCGCCTTTGGCATCACCCGGCCCCCCGGCAGCGCAGCGGCGCTTGGGGCGTCGGCCCACCTTCACGCGCTGCACAGGAGGCTCCGCATGCTGGAACATGTCGATGTCGTCCCCACCCATCCCCGCCGGTGGCTCAAGGGTGCGCTGTTCGCCCTCGGAGCCCTGGTCCTGATGCCCTTCCAGGTCGTCGCCAAGGCCCCCGCCGAGTCTGCCTCTACGGCGCCCGGCACGAACACGGGGCCGGGCCTCAAGGTGGGCTCCGTCCGGACCCTGCCCGAAGGCTCCACGCCGGGCACGGACTCCGCCACGGCCCCGAAGTCCTCCGGGACGCCGAACGCCGCGAACAAGTCCGTCGCGACGTCCGACACGGCCGCCAGGTCACCGAAGTCTCCTGTCCCTCCCGTGCCTCCTGCGCAGCCCGCGTCCCCGGCCCGCGCCGCCGTGGCACCGCCGCCGCCCGGCGCGACGACACCGACCGCGACGACGTCGAACGCGATCGCCAGGAGGAGGCACTCGACAAGCGCGAGGCGGACCTCGATCGCGAGCG
>NZ_RAWD01000396.1:0-7494 GCF_003612065.1 Corallococcus sp. CA047B | reverse complement strand
GCGCCCCAACTGCCCGCCGAGCGCCCCGAGCTGCGCGTGGAGCTGCCGCCCTCCGACACGGAGCTGGCCCTGCGCCGGGACGCGGAGGACGCCCACGCCCGCACGGAGGACCTGCGCCGCCAGCGCGAGTCCGCGTCGCTCGCCGCCCGCGCCACGAAGGACGGCGCCGAGCGCGCCCGCCTGGAGGCGGAGGCCCGCGACCTCAAGGAGCGCGAGGAAGAGGCCAAGCGCGTCGAGTACCGCGCCAAGAAGGCCGTCGACGACGAGACGCGCGAGCGCCGCAAGCGGGAGCAGGCCGAAGCGGTGCGCCTGCGCGAGGAGGCCCTGGCCCAGGAGGCCGCCCAGGCGGAGGCCGCCCGTCAGGCGGAGGCTGCCGCCGCGCGCGCCAAGGTGGAGGCCGAGGGAGGCCGCACGCTGGCGCAGGGCCTGGACCGCACGAAGAGCCAGGGCTTCATGGCCCGGCTCAACGGGCTGTTTGGCCAGCAGCGCGAAGTGGACGAGTCCGTGCTGGCGGAGCTGGAGGAGATCCTCTTCACCGCCGACATCGGCGTGAGGACCGCCAACCACCTGGTGGAGGTGGCGCGCGAGAAGCTCAAGCGCAAGGAATTGAGCGACCCGGAGCGCATCAAGGGCGTCATCCGCGAGGAGGTCGCGCGGATGGTGGACCTGCCGGTGCCGCGCTCGCTGGAGGGCGGAGGCCCGCCGCACGTGGTGATGGTGGTGGGCGTCAACGGCGCCGGGAAGACGACGACCATCGGGAAGCTGGCCGCGCAGCTCACCGGCCAGGGCAAGAAGGTGGTGCTCGCCGCGGGCGACACCTTCCGCGCCGCCGCCACCGAACAGCTGGACGTGTGGGCCGAGCGCGCCGGCGCCCAGTTGGTGAAGGGCACCGACGGCGGAGACCCGGGCGCCGTCATCTTCGAGGCCGTGAAGAAGGCCCAGACGGAAGGCGCCAGCGTCGTCATCGCGGACACGGCGGGCCGGCTGCACACCAAGGCCCCGCTCATGGAGGAGCTCAAGAAGGTCAAGCGCGTGATGGACAAGGCGCTGCCCGGAGCCCCCCATGAGGTGCTGCTCGTGCTGGACTCCACCAACGGGCAGAACGCCATCATGCAGGCCAAGCAGTTCCACGAGGCCGTGGGCGTCACCGCCATCGCGCTCACCAAGCTGGACGGCACCGCCAAGGGCGGCGTCATCATCGGCATCTGCGACGAGCTGAAGCTGCCGGTGGTCTGGGTGGGCGTGGGCGAGAAGATCGCCGACCTGCGCCGCTTCGAGCCGCGCGAGTTCGTGCAGGCCCTGTTCGACTGACGGCCCTCGTCACTGCCCCAGAAGCTGGTTGTTGATCTCCTCCAGCATCTGCTGCAACTGCTGCGTCTGGGCGCCCAGGTCCACGTCGCCCGGGCTGCCGCCGCCCATGGCGCCCATCAGCCCCTGGAGGTCCTCTGAGGAGCCCAGGTCCTCGTCGCCGTGGGCCTCCTCCCACCAGCGCGTGCGCAGGGCGCCCAGCGCCTTCGCGTTCGTGGGGCTCGCCTTCGCCAGCTCCTGCGTGAAGCAGGAGCGGCACGCCCACTTGAAGCGGTACGTGTCCACGTACGCGCGCAGGGCCTTGAAGAAGGCTTCGTCCCCCATGAGCTCGCGCGACGCCTGATGCAGCAGCGGCGCCTTGCCATACACCAGCGCGCCGTACTCCATCTCGCCGCCCGCGAAGTCGCCCACGGGCCGGTCCGCGCGGCCGTCCTTGCCGCCCCCCACGCGGTAGAGCTGGTAGGGCATCACCAGGGCCTCCTGCTTCAGGGCTTCGGCGGCCTCCTTGCCGTGGGCCCATTCGATGTAGAGGAGCGCGGCGTACTGCGCCAGGGACTCGTCCACCACGGGGTCGTGGATGGGGTCGGAGCCCACGAGGCCCGCGAAGTACTGGTGCGCCACCTCGTGCGCCACGGTGAACTCCAGCGTGCGCTCCAGCGAATCCCCCAGTTGGGCCATCAGGCCCGCGCCCTGCGCGCCCATGAACTGCTGGAGTGCCTCGTCCATGCCGGGCATCCCGCCGAGCAACGCCATGGGGTTGGCCTTCGCGCGGTAGAGCGACGTCGCCACCGTGACGAGCCCCGGGAACTCCATCCCGCCCGCGCCTCCGCTGAGCGGCGCCTGCACCACGCGGAAGTGGGTGTAGGGCAGCGGGCCCAGGCGCTTCTCGAACTCGGACAGGGCCTGCGACGCGTACTTGAGCACGCGCTTGCCCACCGCCGCGTCCTGGGGCGCGAAGTGGCTCTCCACCGTGACGGCGTTCACCGTGGCGGTGGCGGACTGGTAGCCGCGCGTCACCAGCACCGGGAAGTCGCGCACCGCCGCGGCCGCGAAGCTGTAGCGCACGCGGCCATCGCGCTCGGGCACCTCTCCCAGCGGCGTCCCGGTGGCGTGCGCCGCCCAGCCCGAGGGCACGGTGAGCGTGGCCAGCACGTGCGCGGGCTCATACAGCGCCAGGTCGCCCTGCCCCTGCGGCCCGTCCCACGGACGCCCCTGGGCATCCATTGGGGGCACCTGCGGCACCACGCCCACCAGGCTCACCACGTCCGCCGTGGCGGAGAAGGCCCCGTGGTCCTCCGCGCCGGACTTCTTGCCGCCGCCCATGAGCCCGCCCAGGCCCCCGGCCAGCGACTCCGCGCCCGGCGCCGCCCGGGGCACCGCGCCCTTCACCGCGAACTCCAGCGACACCGTGCCGCCCGGCGCCACCGGCGGCTCCAGCGCCACGCGCTGCAGCGTGGGCTCCGGCCCCGGCTCCAGCGTCACGGCCTTGCCGTTGAGCTTCGCGCCGGAGAGCGTCACCTGCCGCGAGCGGGCATTGGGCGTCAGCCGCAGGTACAGCTCGGTGAGGGGCTCGGGGCCCTTCGCCACCAGCTCCACCTGCACCTTGCCCCAGACGCGCCGCTCCTTCGGCTCCACCTCCAGCTGCACGCGGTAGCGCGGCAGGGAGTCCAGCGGCCCCAGCGCCCGCGCGGCCCTGTCCCGCTCCGACAGTTTGAGGTGCTGGAGGCAGAGCTGGACCTCCGGCGCCACGCTGCCCGCGCCCGGGACGGAGGCCGGCGTCGAAATCGGAGCGGGAGTCGGGGCGCGCGGAGGTGCCGCGGCGGACGGGCCTGCGACGAGCACGCACAGCAGCCACCATCCGGGGAAGGTCCTCATGGGGGGCATGCTAATTGACCCGCTCCGGGGGCGCTCGCTACAAGCCTCCCTGTGATCCACCCGCGAACGTTGACCCTCACCGCCGCCGTTGGCCTCCTGGCCGCCTGTGCCAAACAGGTTCCCGTGCCCACCACCGCCGTCGCCGCCGCGTCGACGAAGCCGCGCTCGGTCCGCCTGCTGCCCAACACGCCCGAGCGTGAGACGGCGAGCCTGGAAGGACGGCGTGAGGACGTGGAGGTGGACACGCGCGAGGGCGAGCGCAATCCCCGCATCGTCGCCACCGCGGAGACGCAGCCCCTGATGCTGGACGGAGCGAAGGCCCGTCTCTGCGGGGACGAGGCCTGCACCCAGGGCTTCGCCGTGGACAACTTCCTGCTGCTGGAGGTGCTGGACGCGAAGGGCAAGGTGTCGCGCCGCGCAGCCGTGGGCTTCACCGACAGCGTCTTCATCGGCAACGAGCAGGTGGACAACCTGGGCCGGCACGCCTTCAGCTTCGAGCCCAACGAGGTGGACATCACCGGCCTGCTGCCGGAGTCCGAGCCCTTCCGCATCCGCGCCACCGCGCTGGACTTCTGGGGCGTGGGGCGGGTGACGGCCATCTACCTGCGGCTGGAGCCGGGCGCGGGCCGCAACGAGGACGACCTGCGGGGCCAGTAGCCGGCCCCGAGCAGTACGGC
The DNA here is from genome assembly GCF_003612065.1 of Corallococcus sp. CA047B. Lineage (NCBI taxonomy): Bacteria > Pseudomonadati > Myxococcota > Myxococcia > Myxococcales > Myxococcaceae > Corallococcus > Corallococcus sp. CA047B. The sequence goes on along the minus strand of NZ_RAWD01000396.1, from coordinate 3,634 downwards.
TTCAGCGCTTCCGAAGGGACCTCAGAAGCGCAGGGCGCCCGCGGGCATCCCCGAGCGCAGGCCCGCGCCGATGGTGCCGTCGCACTTGCCACCGCAGACGTCGACGTCCGGGTTGAGCGCCGCCGGGGGACGCGTCGCCGCGTAGGCCCCCGCGCCCGCGGCGGCGGCCACCACGCCCACGCCGACCCAGACGTACCAGCGCTGGTACCACGCGGTGCCGGTGCTCTCCTTCACCTCCGGCGGCTGCTCCGTGCCCAGCGCCAGCCCCGGCTGCTCCACCGGCCCGGCGGGCGTCGCCGCCGGCTCCAGCACCGCGTTGCGCGGCACGTCCGAGTCCGCCACCGGGCGCAGGCGGCCTTCGACCAGGTAGGGCTGGCCGGCGCGCACGACGATGTTCTTCACGTCCTTGAGGCCCGGGGCGCGGAACTCCACCTCGTGCTGGCCCGGGCTGATGGCGTAGTTCTCCAGGGGCGTGACGCCGACCTTTACGCCATCCACCAGCACCGTGGCGCGAGGCACGTCCGCGCGCAGGGTGGCGATGCCCGTCGCCACCTCCAGCGCCACCGTCACGTCCGTCGTCTGGCCCGGCGACACCACGACGCGCTGGAGGAAGTCCGAGTAGCCCTGACGGCGGGCCAGGACGCGGTGCTCGCCCGGCGCCAGCTCCACGGGCTCCAGGGGGTTCACCTCCACGTCATCCACGGTGATCTTCGCGCCGCGCGCGTTGCTGCCCAGCCGGAACGCCAGCGCGGACTTCGCGGCCTCCGGCGCGTCGGCGGGAGACACCGCGGGCGTCTTGCCCGGCTTGGTCTTCTTGCCCACGCGCTCCTTCTTCGGAGCGGGCGGCTTGCGCTTCACGGTCGGCTTCGGCTTCACCGCCTTGGGCTTGCCCTTGGGCTTCGCCGGCGTGTCCTCCGAGGGAGGCGCGATGAGGTCATCGGTCTCCTGGGCGAACACCGCGGAGGGGAGCGCCAGGACGGCGACGAGCGACAGGACGGCGAAGCGGCGAAGGCTCATGTCGGCCCGAAGGTTAGAGAGTCATCCCTGGGGAAGCAAACACGTCCCACACGCACGTCGCTTGGGAGAATATCCGCGCCCCATGCACCGCACCCTCGTCACCCTCCCGCTCGGCCTCTGTGTCCTCTCCCTCACGGCCTGTCCGGCCAAGGCCCCGCCCCGGGTGGAGACCACCCCTCCCGCGGCGCCCGCCATCCATGTGCCGCCTGGCTGCGAGAAGGATCAATCCGGCGACTACTTCCACGCGCAGAACCCGGCCTTCCGCTACCTGGGCCAGGACGACGGCGGCACGCTGTCGCTCGCGGTGGTGCGCGCATGGGCGGACGGCGGCGTGGAGTCCCCGGACGCGGGCTCCGTGGGCATCGTCCTGCACCGCACCCCGGACGGCTTCGTGGGCGAGACGCGCGCCACCGGCTTCACCGGTTCGGGAACACCCTGCCCCGTCGCCTTCCCCACCGAGGCGGTGGCCTGCGACGACTCGGGCCTCACGCTGCGGGCCGCGTCCAGCACCGCCATCGACGAGGACTGCCGCCCCGCCACCTCCGGCCCCGCCCCCGTGCGCCAGGAACAGGTGCTGCGGCGCGGGGTGCCCGACGCCGGCCTGTAGGGGGGCCTGGCAAGCACCGCGCCGCCGTCCCTGCTTCCGGAAGTCGGAAGAGGAAGCGGCGGCGCGAGACACCCGAAACGAATGCGGCCCGGAAGGACTCAGGCCGCCTGACGCGGCTGCTCCTCGGGGGAGGTCACGGCGGGGGCGGACTCGGTCACCTTCACCCGGCCCGCGAAGCCCTGGAGCAGGCTGGACATGCCCACGTAAAGGAAGCCCGCCTGGAACAGGACGATGAAGGGCACCGACGTGTAGATGCGCGCGTCGATGGCGAACCACAGCGCCCCGGTGAAGTAGGCGGCGAAGAGCAGCTCCACCACCGGCATCAGCGTCTTGCTGCCGCGGTAGCTCTTCTTCACCGGCGCCTTGACGCTCTTGCCCTCGGCGCCCGTCTTCGGCGTGCGCGCGAAGCCCGACTGCTGGTTGAGCAGCGCCTCGCCCACGGCCTTCGCGTTGTTGATGGCCAGGCCGATGCCCAGGCTCATCAGGAACGGCAGGTACTTGAAGCGCTCCCAGCCGGTGGCGCCGCGCTCGCGCTGGGCGGCCACGTAGAAGACGCAGACGCTGGCCGTCGCGGTGATGAAGAAGGGCAGGTCCAGGAACAGCGTGCCGTACAGGCCGTGCTGGAAGCGCACCACCATGCTGATGGGCATCAGCACGGACAGGAGCACCATCAACAGGTAGGCCATGTTGTTGGTGAGGTGGAAGAACGCCTCGCGCTTCACCAGCAGGGGCAGGTCGCTCTTGAGGATGGTGGGCAAGAGCTTCTTCGCCGTCTGGATGGAGCCCTTGGCCCAGCGGTGCTGCTGGCTCTTGAAGGCGTTCATGTCCACCGGCACTTCGGCCGGGGAGATGACCTCCGGCAGGAACACGAACTGCCAGCCCTTGAGCTGCGCGCGGTAGCTCAGGTCCAGGTCCTCCGTGAGCGTGTCGTGCTGCCAGCCGCCCGCGTCGGAGATGGTGCTGCGGCGCCAGATGCCCGCGGTGCCGTTGAAGTTGAAGAAGCAGCCGGCGCGGTTGCGCGCGGTGTGCTCGATGATGAAGTGCCCGTCCAGGAAGATGCTCTGGGCCTGCGTGAGGATGGAGAACTCACGGTTCAGGTGGCCCCAGCGCACCTGCACCATGCCCACCTTCGCGTCCGCGAAGAAGGGCACCGTGCGCATCAGGAAGTCGGGGCTCGGGACGAAGTCCGCGTCGAACACCGCCACGTACTCGCCCGTGGCCAGCTTCAGGCCGTTCTCCAGCGCGCCCGCCTTGTAGCCCTGGCGGTTGACGCGGTGGATGTAGACGATGTCGTGGCCCTTCTGCCGGTGGCGCTCCACGCACGCACGCGCGATGCCGCATGTCTCGTCCGTCGAGTCGTCCAGCACCTGGATTTCCAGCAGCTCGCGCGGGTAGTCGATGCGACACACCGACTCCACCAGGCGCTCCACCACGTACATCTCATTGAAGATGGGCAGCTGGATGGTCACGCGCGGCAACGCGGGAAGCGTGCCGTTCGGCGTGGGCAGCTTGAACTTGTGGCGGTAGTACAGGAACGCCATGCGGTACCGGTGGGATCCATAGACCCCCAGCACGCTCAGCAGGCTGAAGTAGACAGCCAGGAAGATGATCTCAACGGTGGTCATCGGTGACGCTCAGCCCCTCCCGCTGGCACTGGCGCCAGCGGTCCAACCAGACGTGGCGGCATGCCCGACCGACCCGCTCACGCTGACCGCCGCCTCCTGGGTCCGCTGAGCCCCGCCCCGTATGTGCCCGAAAAGACTAGGCTTTGACGTTCCGACTTCTGATCGCGGCCGGACAATAGGGAGGCACCCGGGTCGTGTCAAACTATTCCCCGGTTCCGAGAGGCTTGAAAGGGCGGCATTGACGCGAAACGTCAACCAGCGTTTCCCTGCGTCATGGCGCGCCCCTGGAAGTCCCCCGGGCCCCGTCGGGCGGAGGACGTCCAGGGTGCGGAGGTCGGCTCAGGACCTGGCGGCGACGCGCAGGGGCGTGGGGGATGCGGGGAGG
>NZ_RAWD01000395.1:0-7502 GCF_003612065.1 Corallococcus sp. CA047B | reverse complement strand
GAGGCGGGAGGAGCCATGAGTCGGTCGTCTCGGAGGTCGCGAAAGGGTGGTACTTCTGACGCCCTCGTTGGGACGAGGGCGCATCCGGCGCGAGGGTATCGTGTCGGGGCCCGCCCAGGCACAGGAAAGCCGCAAGCCCGCCCCCGGGTTGGTCGCTCCCCCCACCAGTGAGGGAAGGTGCCCCGCGACCCGCCGTGACGTGGGCCGAACCCGGGGAAGGGTGGGCAGGCGGGCCTCGCTCGCCAGGGATCCTGTCCAAACCGGAAATTGGGGTAGAACGGGGAATGAATGGCTTCTCCCCTGAGTGACCTGAACCCGCGCATCGCCCTGACCCGTCCAGGGGACACGGTGCGGGGGCTGAGCTTCACGGCGGTCCTGCATCTGATCCGCACGCACCTGGGACGCGACACCGCGGACCGCCTGCGCGCGCCGCTGATGCAGCGCAACCCGGTGGACTTCTTCTCCTACCCGGCGGTGGACTTCCTGCGCCTGCTGTCCTTCGCGGCGGAGGCGCTCCAGCCGGAGTTCGGCACGCACGACGCGGCCCTGCGCGCGTGTGGCGGCGCCATCTGCGGGACCTTCTTCGAGTCCACGGTGGGCCACACGCTGCTGCGCCTCACCCTGGGCAACGACCCCAAGCGCATCTACAGCAACGCGCCCACGTCGTACGCCACCGCGGTGAGCTACGGGCAGCGCGAATACCAGGCCCTGGGCGACAAGCGCGTGCGGCTGCTCTTCCGGGACGACCTGCTGCCGGTGCAGGTGCACGAGGGCATCCTCGGCGGGGCGCTCACCGCCCTCCAGCGCGAGGGCCAGGTGCGCGGCACCGAGCTGTCCCTGGGCGAATCCGAGTACCTCATCGAGTGGGTCTGAGAAACACGTCGGGCCCGCCCTCCGGTGAAGGAGAGGGGCCCGGGGGGAAGCGAAGCTCGCGCTCCAGCTACTTCGCGGCGCCCGGCGGAGGCGCGGCCTTGCCCGCGACGGCGGCCACGGAGACCGCGTCCAGTTGCTGGGCCATGTCATGCGCCTTGGCGAGGAAGTCCCCGGTCAGCTCCTTGGGCAGCGGATCCGCGCGGGGGAACTTCTGGGTGAGCGGGTTGGCGTAGGTGCCGTTGCGCTTCAGGCCGAAGTGCAGGTGCGGGCCGGTGGAGCGGCCGGTGTTGCCCGAATAGGCAATCACCTGCTTCTGCCGGATGCGGGTGCCCGCGCGCACGCCGTCGCCGAAGCGCGACAGGTGCATGTACTGCGTCTCCATGCCGTTGGAGTGGCGCAGGACGACCATGTTGCCCGCGGCGCCCGCGTTGCCCGCCGACACCACGGTGCCGTCCGCCACGGCCCACACCGGGGTGCCAATGGGCGTCCCGTAGTCCACGCCGTTGTGGTTCTTCACGTACTGGAGCACCGGGTGGAAGCGCGACCCGAAGCTGCTGGTGACGTGCGCGTACTTCAGCGGGCTCTTGAGGAAGGTCTTCTTGGCGCTGGCGCCGTCCTCCTGGAAGAAGTTCGCCTCGCCGTTGGGCAGCACGTAGCGGAACACGCGCTTGTTGCCGACAAGCCCGCCTTCATACGTGGCCGCCAGCACCTCGCCGTAGCGCAGCACGCGGCCCTTGGAGACGAACTTCTCCACCAGGGCCTTCGCCTTGTCGCCCTTGCGCACGTCCCGGTAGAAGTCGATGTCCCACGCGAACACGTCCGACAGCACCAGCCCGATGGACGGGTCCTCGCCGGCCGCCAGCGTCGCGTCGTAGAGGGACGTGCTGATCTCCAGGGAGACGAGCGACACCTGCTTCTCCACCTCGATGGAGCGCTTGCTGCCGACGTACTTCTCCCCGTCGCGGCGCACCTGCCACTCGTCCACGGTGCTCTGGCGGTAGTCGAAGAAGTCCAGCTCGCCGTTGCGCATCACCAGCCGGAACTGGTCGCCCACGCGGGAGCGGCGGAAGTCGAACACGCCTTCCAGCGCCGCGATGACCGCTTCCACCTGCGCGTCGGGCAGCGCCGCTTCATGCAGCGCGCCCGCCAGCGTCTGGCGCGGCTCGATGCGGCGGTTCTTGATTTCGAACTGGGTGGCGGCTTCCGACGTCGAAGCCACCCCGAGGGCGGCGAGGCACAGGAGGGAGGCGGTCTTCATGAGGGCGGACAGGAGTGTAGAGGACTGTTGCACCTCCGCCCAACTCCTGGCTTCACGTCGCCTGCCCGCCCGGCTGCTCCTGCCCTGTGCCCCGGAGACCTACAGTTCCACCTTCTTCTCCGAGTGGTGCTGCCCGTCGAAGCGCAACAGGGCGCCCTTGCCGTCGTAGCGGGTGACGATGTTCACCGGCCGGCGCCACAGGCTCTGGAGGTTGCGCAGCGTCTCCCGCGCGTAGTCGCCCTTCAGGTCCTGCCCGTCGTGCTTGTGCGCGAGCAGCAGCTCCGAGCGGTTCTCGTAGTTGCCGTCCACCACTTCGATGATGGGCTGCCCGAAGTTGGTGAGCGACGTGAGCAGCTTGTTCTTCACCTTGCGGAACTCGCGGTCCAGGATTTCCCACGAGTTGCGCTTCTCGTTGAAGCCATACACGAACAGCTTCTGCTGGAGGGCGAACTCGGCGGTGAGGAACGTGTCGATGAAGGTGATGTCGTTGTAGTGCTTGCGGACCTCGAAAATCTTTTCACGGCCCGCGCCCAGCTTCTTGTCCCAGGACTGGCGGGCGCGCAGGTCGTCGCACTCGTCCCATTCCTTGCCGAACTTGCCCTTGTTCCACCGGTCCTCGATGTCCCGCCACAGCTCGATGCCCAGCTTGTACGGGTTGATGGCGCCGGGGCGCACGCCCATGGTGCCGGAGTGGTGGTCCGCGTAGTCGATGATCTCATCATCGCGCAGCGCCCTGCGGGTCATGATGGTGGAGTGCCAGTAGCTGGCCCACCCCTCGTTCATGATCTTCGTCTGGCCCTGCGGCGCGAAGTAGTACGCCTCGTCGCGCAGGATGGAGAGGATGTCCACCTCCCACGGCTCCAGCGGCGCGTGCTCCAGCAGGAAGTACAGCACGTCCCGCTGGGGGCGCTCCGGGAAGCGCTTGCGCTGCGCCTTCTCGTCCTCGGAGTGCTTGCGCTGCGAGTCCAGGAACTCCGAAGGGTTGATGTAGCCGCGCATGTACTCGCGGTTGACCTTGAAGCCCTCCACGCGCTCGTTGGACTTGAGCTCCTCCTCCGCGCGCTGCGGGTCGGGGTTTCTGCGGATGTGCGGCGCGTGCTGGTCGATGAGGTTCTCCAGCGACAGCGTCCGGTCGATGAAGTCCTCCACCTTCTCCACGCCAATCTTGTCCACCCAGCGCCGGACGCGGGTGGCGTGGTTGGCCATGTCGTCAATCATCCGGCGGTTGGTGTGCCGGAAGGAGAAGTTGTTCTTGAAGAAGTCGCAGTGCCCGTAGACGTGGGACATGACCAGCTTCTGGTCCACCTCCGGGTTGCTCTCCATCAAGTAGGCGTAGCAAGGGTCGTTGTTGATGACGAGCTCGTAGATTTTCGAGAGCCCGTACTCGTACCCCTTCGCCAGCTGCTCGTACTCCATGCCCCAGCGCCAGTGGGGATAGCGGGTGGGGAAGCCGCCATAGGCGGCGACCATGTTCATCTCGTCGTAGCTGACCATCTCGAAGACGGTGTCGAAGAAATCCAGGCCGAATTCCTTGGCGTAGCCGTGGATTTCGTCCCGCAGCGACGCGAGGCGGGGTGTCAGGCTCTTGGGCATCGGACGGGTGCTCCGCTGAAGGTTGCTCCGATTGGGAATGGACGACCGCTTCAGCGGCCCTTGCCGAGGAAGTCCTTGATGGACGCATAGATGGCGTCCTTGTCCGCGATCTCGCTCAACGACACGTTGTTCGTGTCACCCACCGCCTCGCGCAGGTCCTTGATGAACTGCCCGCTGCCGTAGGGGGACTCGACCTGGCCGTAGGCGAACTGGTTCACCTGCGGGAGGATGTCGTTGCGCAGCATTTCAATGCACTGGCGCGTGTCATCCGCGCTCCAGTTGTCACCGTCGCTGAAGTGGAACGGGTAGATGTTCCACGCGCTCTTCGGGTAGTCCGCCTGGATGATCTCCCGGCACAGCTTGTACGCGCTGGAGATCATCGTCCCGCCGGACTCGCGGGTGTGGAAGAACGTGTCGCGGTCCACTTCGCGGGCGACCGCGTCGTGGATGATGTAGCGCGACTCCAGGCCCTTGTATTGGTGCTTGAGCCACGTATCGAGCCAGAAGCTCTCGATGCGGACGATCTCCTTCTGCTCGTCGCCCATCGAACCCGACACGTCCATCATGTAGATGATGACCGCGTTGGTGTCCGGCAGCTCCTGCAGCTTGTAGCTGCGGTAGCGCCGGTCCTCGCGCGTGGGGATGATGACCGGCATCTTCGGGTTGTAGGTGCCGGTGGCGATCTGCCGCTTCAAAGCCTGCTTGAAGGTGCGCTTGAAGTGCCGCAGCGACTCCGGGCCGGTGGTGTTGACGCCCGTGTACTTCACCTTCTGCGTGATGATGCGCTCGCTCTGCCGCCGCTCGATGCGCGGCAGCTGGAGCTCCTCACCCAGGATCTGCGCCAGCTCCTCCAGGGTGACGTCCACCTCCAGGGCGTGGTCTCCCTCGCCCTGGCCGGCCTGGTGTCCGTCCCCGGGCTCCACCGCCCCGGGGCCCAGCTGCTGACCTACCTCGCCGTCTCCCTGTCCGACGCCGCCCTGTTCTTTGTGGCCGTACTTGAAGCGCGGGATGTCGATGAAGGGGATGGGGATGCTGATGGCATCCTTACCCTTCTTGCCCAGCATCTCGCCCTTCTGCACGTACTTGCGCAGGTTGGCTTTGATCTTCCCGCGGACGATCTGTTTGAAGCGGGAATGGTCCTGGTGGATCTTCAAGGTCACGGCGGCACGTCCCCTGTGTGATGTCCGGAGTTACTCCTTCGCGTCACCACGGGCGAAGATGCTGGCCACGAAGTTGAGGACGTCCGTGGAGCAGATCTCGCAGTACCCGTAGTTCTTCATCATCCGGTCCTTCACCAGATCGATCTTCTCCTGCGTCTCCTTGTCCACGACGGAGGACACCAGGTTCTTGAGCTTGATGCTGTCCTTCTGGTCTTCAAACAGCTTCAGCTCCAGCGCCTTGTGCAGCCGTTCGTTGGTCCGGTAGTTGAAGGTCTTGCCCTCCACGGCGAGCGCGCCGATGTAGTTCATGATCTCCCCGCGGAAGTCGTCCTTGCGGCTCTCCGGGATGTCGATCTTCTCTTCAATCGAACGCATGAGGCGCTCGTCCGGGACCTCGTAGATGCCGGTGTACTTGTTGCGGACCTTCTCCTTCTGGGTGAAGGCCTTGATGTTGTCGATGTAGTTGCCGCACAGCTTGCCGATGGCGTCCTCGTCGGCGCTGATGGCGCGCTGGACCTCGTTCTTGACGATGTCCTCGTACTCCTGCTTCACCGTGGTGAGCAGCTCCTTCATCCGCTTGCGCGCGTCCTCGTTGTTGATGAGGGAGTGCGTCTTCAAGCCGGCTTCCAGCTCGTTGAGCACCATGAAGGGGTTGATGCAGCCCTCGCCCTTGTCGCTCACCAGGGCGTTGGAGATTTTATCCTGGATGTAGCGGGCGCTGATGCCCTCCAGGCCCTCGCGCACGCTCTCCTTGCGCAGCTCCTTGATGTTGTCCTCGGTGAAGTTGGGCAGCGTCTTCCCGTTGTAGAGCTTGAGCTTCTGCAGGAGCGACAGGTTGTGCTTCTTGGGCTCCTCCAGGCGCGTGAGGACGGCCCACATGGCGGCCATCTCCAGCGTGTGCGGCGCGATGTGCTTGCCCTTGATGGCGCGGGAGTTGAAGTCCTTCTCGTAGATCTTCACCTCCTCCGTGAGCTTGGTGATGTACGGGATGTCGATCTTCACCGTACGGTCACGCAGCGCCTCCATGAACTCGTTGCTTTCGAGCTTCTTGTATTCAGGCTCGTTGGTGTGGCCGATGATGACTTCGTCGATGTCCGTCTGCGGGAACTTCTTCGGCTTGATCTTGTGCTCCTGCGACGCGCCGAGCAGGTCGTAGAGGAACGCGACGTCCAGCTTGAGCACTTCGACGAACTCAATGACGCCGCGGTTGGCGATGTTGAACTCGCCGTCGAAGTTGAAGGCGCGCGGGTCGGAGTCGGAGCCGTACTCGGCGATCTTCCGGTAGTTGATGTCGCCGGTGAGCTCGGTGGAGTCCTGGTTCTTCTCATCCTTGGGCTGGAACGTGCCGATGCCGACGCGGTCCTTCTCGCTGAAGATGAGCCGGTTGACGTGGATGTGGTTCATGACCTGGGCGAAGTCGCCCTTGTATTCGGTCATGAGCTCCTTGAAGACGAAGCGGCACGCGGGGCACAGCTCACAGCCATTGGGGATGGTGTAGCCGGACTCCGGCGGGGACAGCTCCGCGAAGATCTTCGGACGCCACTCCTTGGGGATGAGGTTGAGCGGCTCCTCATTCATGGGGCACTTCATCTTCTCCTTCGTCACCGTGCCGTCAGGCTGCTTCTTGTCGGTGAGCCAGGAGAAGGTGTAGGCGGCGCCCTCCGGGACCTTGGAGTATTCCTCCATGCCCTTCTTGAGCAGGCGGGCGATGGTGGACTTGGACGACCCCACGGGCCCGTGCAGGAGGATGACGCGCTTCTCCGTGCCGTAGCCCTGGGCGGCGGACTTGAAGACGTTCACCAGCTTCATCAGCGGGACGTCCAGGCCGAAGATGGCGTCACGGCCGCCGAAGCGCTCGTCACTGAAGAAGTGGTAGCGCGTCAGCTTCTTCTTGTTGTCGATGTACTCCGACTTTCCGTGACTGAGGATCATGTCGTAGATCCTCTGGAAGGCGGTGCGGGTGACCTTGGGGTTCTTGCGGACGATTTCGAGGTAGTCCTCGAACGAGCCGTCCCAATTGAGTTCCGCGTAGGTCTTCACGTCCTGGAACGCGGCGATTCTGGAGACCCACGAGCCCTTCTCAGCGTCCTTCATGTCTCTCCCTCGAGGCCACCCGGAGGGACGCGAACGGTCGCGTCCTCTTCGGAGAAGCCAACATGGTGAACCTGGAGGGCTGGAAGGCCATTCCACACCCACCCCGATGAGGTCCCAGGCGACGACAATCGCGAAGCTCTCGCCCCTTCGGGACCCCGCCGCGGAGTGGGACCGCGCGTCAGCTCGTGTCGGAGAGAAAAGCGCTCTCCTTCACGGGGTGAAAAGGCACTTCGATTATAAGGACCCTGGCCCACGCTGGGAGGAGCCCCCCCGGTGCGATGTGTCCGGTCCCACCGCGCCCAACCGCGCACTTCCCGACGATTGGGTCCCTGCTGGAGGACACCCCGTCCAGGGGAACCCCCACTGTGGGGCGGCGTCTCCGTCCGCTCCACATGTCGGCGTGATGGCCCGTGCTGCATTCCGTCCCGCCCGGAAGGGTGCGTAACAGCGCGAATCCCGCGCTGCCCGGGGAAGTGGTTTCGCGGTGGGGGAGCGGCAGGCGGGCGGGCATCGGGCAGGAGGGT
>NZ_RAWD01000394.1:0-7572 GCF_003612065.1 Corallococcus sp. CA047B | reverse complement strand
GCCCCCTGCCGTCAGCCCCGCCTACATGGGCCGTCCCACAGGGGATGACCCGTCCAGGAACTGCTGCGTCCGGCCCTCTTGTGGCATATACCCACACCATGCCTTCCGCCCTCACCGCCTCCCAGATCCGCGAGGCGTTCCTCCAGTTCTTCGAGGAGCGCTCCCACCGTCGCGTGGCCTCGTCCTCGCTGGTACCCGTCGGCGACCAGACCCTGCTGTTCACCAACGCCGGCATGGTCCAGTTCAAGGACGTGTTCACCGGCCGCGAGCAGCGCGACTACCGCCGCGCGACCTCCTCGCAGAAGTGCGTGCGCGCCGGCGGCAAGCACAACGACCTCGACAACGTGGGCTACACCGCCCGGCATCACACGTTCTTCGAGATGCTCGGCAACTTCTCCTTCGGCGACTACTTCAAGTCCGACGCCATCGCGTTCGCGTGGGAGTTCGTCACCCAGAAGCTCGGCCTGGACAAGGCCCGGCTCGCCGTCACCGTGTTCAACGGCGAGAACGGCGTCCCCTGGGACGAAGAGGCCTTCGCCCTCTGGGAGAAGCAGGGCGTCGCGCGCGACCGCATCCTGAAGCTCGGCTACAAGGACAACTTCTGGGCCATGGGCGACACCGGCCCGTGCGGCCCCTGCTCGGAAATCCACTACCACCAGGGCAACGACATCCCCTGCGTGGAAGAGGCCGCGGGCCGCCCCTGCCAGGGCGTTGCGTGTGATTGCGACCGGTGGCTCGAAATCTGGAACCTCGTGTTCATGCAGTTCGAACGCAAGGAGAAGGACGCGCCCCTCATCCCCCTGCCCAAGCCGTCCATCGACACGGGCGCGGGCCTGGAGCGCATCGCCGCGGTCGTCCAGGGCAAGCGCTCCAACTACGACACCGACCTCTTCCAGGGCATCCTCTCCACCGTCAGCGCCCTGTGCGGCCAGCCCTACTCCCAGGAGACCGGCGCCTCGCAGCGCGTCGTCGCCGACCACGCGCGCGCCACCGCGTTCCTCGTGGCCGACGGCGTCCAGCCCTCCAACGTGGAGCGCGGCTACGTCCTGCGCCGCATCATGCGCCGCGCCATCCGCCATGGCGCCACGCAGCTGGGCCTCAAGGACCTGTTCTTCTACAAGGTCGTGGACCGCGTCATCGAGCTCATGGGCGACGCGTTCCCGGAGCTGCGCGAGAGCCGCACCTTCCTGCTGGAGGTCGCCAAGCACGAGGAGGAGGGTTTCCGCCGCACGCTCGACCGCGGCCTGAAGCTGATGGACGAGGAGCTCTCCAAGCTCCAGTCCGCGAACCAGAAGGTCCTCCCGGGCAAGATCGTCTACCTGCTGCACGGCACCTACGGCTTCCCCTGGGACCTCACGCAGATCATCGCGCGTGAGCGCGGCTTCGACGTGGACCTGGAGGAGTTCCACAAACTCCAGGAGGAAGAGGCCGCCAACCAGAAGTTCGACACGAAGGCGAAGTCCGGCGGGGACATCTTCCAGGACATCGTCGGCCGCACGGGCGCCACCACGTTCCTGGGCTACGACGGCGAGGGCCACGAGGGCGAAGGCAGCGTGCTCGCGCTCGTGCAGGACGGCGTGGAGGTGCCCCAGGTCTCCCAGGGCGCCACGGTGGACATCGTGTTGGACCGGACGCCCTTCTACGGCGAGTCCGGCGGCCAGCAGGGCGACACCGGCCGCATCGTCGCCCACGGCGGCAAGACGGTGGTGCAGGTGAAGGACTCGCAGCGCCCGGTGCAGGGGCTCATCGTCCACACCGCGGAGGTGACGGAGGGCACGCTGAAGGTCGGCGACATGGTGCAGACGTCCGTGGACGTGGAGCGCCGCAAGTCCATCCGCGCGAACCACTCCGCCACGCACCTGCTCCACAAGGCGCTCAAGCGCGTGCTGGGCGAGCACGTGAAGCAGGCGGGCTCCGTCGTCGCGCCGGACTTCCTGCGCTTCGACTTCTCGCACTTCTCCCCCGCCACGCAGGACCAGTTGGAGCAGGTGGAGGACCTGGTCAACACGTGGGTGCGCGACAACGCGGGCGCCCAGACGCGCATCATGACGCTGGACGACGCGAAGAAGTCCGGCGCGGTGGCCATGTTCGGTGAGAAGTACGGCGACACCGTGCGCGTCGTCACCGTGCACCCGGAGTCCACCGAGCTGTGCGGCGGCACGCACGTGAAGCGCAGCGGTGACATCGGCCTGTTCAAGGTGACGAGCGAGAGCGGCGTCGCGTCCGGCGTGCGGCGCATCGTGGCCGTCACCGGCGTGGGCGCGCTCCAGTTCGTGCGCGAGCAGGAGCACGAGCTCAAGAAGGTCGCGGCGCTCCTGCGCACGTCGCCCAAGGAGGTCGCCCTGCGCGTGGAGGCGACCCAGAAGCGCGTGAAGGAGCTGGAGCGCAAGGTGGAGGAGGTCGCGGTGAAGGCCCAGTCGGCCTCCAACAAGGACCTCCTGGACCAGGCGCGCGACGTCAACGGCATGAAGGTGCTGGCGACGCGCGTGGACCCCGCGGACGACAAGGTGTTCCGCGGCATGGCGGATCAGCTGCGCGACCGCATCGGCTCCGGCGTGATTGCCATTGGCGGCGAGAAGGACGGCCGCGCCATCATCCTGGTGGCCCTCACCAAGGACATGGTCGCCAAGGGCATGAGCGCGGGCAACCTGGTGCGCGAGATGGCCAAGGAAGTGGGCGGCAAGGGCGGCGGCAAGGCGGACATGGCGCAGGCCGGCGGTCCGGACGCGGCCAACCTGCCTGCGGCGCTGGAGAAGCTCTACGAGCTGGTGAAGGGCGCGAGCCCGGCGTGAGCCTCCACGCCCCGTCCCGGCCCCTGGCATTCCTGACGGCGGCCCTCCTCCTGGGGGGCTGCACGAAGGACTCCTCCACGCCCGAGTCCGAAGCCACCGCGAACACGCTCCAGAAGCTGCGCGCGGAAGCGGACCGGGTGAAGAAGGGCGGCGCGGCCTCCGCCCGCCCGGAGCCGGAGACGGACAAGGAGTCGCGGCTGGCGGGCCTGGCCGCGGGGATGGGCGACAGCGGCCCGAGCAAGCTGCGGCTGCCCGCGCGCAACGACACCGTGCACGTGGACACGGTGGCGATGAAGCTCACCGGGCTGGAGTCCTCGCACTCGGTTCGGGGCAGGTCCGGGCTGGGGCTCACCACGGAGGACCTGTTCCTGCGTGTGGAGCTCGTCACCCAGAACGTGGGCACCGTGCCCGCGCCGCTGTCCCTGGATGACGCGTGGCTGGCGGACGCGAAGGGGCAGACGTACGCGCTCGCGCGGGATGCGCAGGCGGTGGCCGGCACGCGGCCCCTGCCCACCACCTGGGCGCCCGAACAGCGCACGGACGTGGTGCTGATGTTCGAGCTGCCTCCGGAAGCCGTGCAAGACGAAGGGCTGGCGCTCGTGGTGAAGGGCGCTGGCGGGGACGTGCGGATCCCCTTGCGATGACCGGGCCGGCCCCCAAGCTCCTCCCTCTGCGCATCCGCCTGCCGTACACGGCGGAGGAGGAGTTCATCGAGCGGTATGGCTCGAACGTGGGGCGCGGCGGAGTCTTCGTGGCCACCCGGGCGCTCAAGCCGGAGGGCACGGGCCTGGCGTTCGAGTTCGTCCTCACGGACGGCACGCGGCTGCTGCGCGGCGAAGGCGTGGTGCTCAAGGCACAGCCGGACGTGGGGAACGCACGGGCCGGAATGACCGTGCGCTTCACCAAGCTGGATGCCGCGAGCAAGGCGCTCATCGACCGCATCGTCGCGCGGCGCGCCGGGACGGAGGGTGAGGACCCGGCGCTGGCGTCGCCCTCCGCGCCCAGGATGGAACCGGCGCCGCTCCCGCCGGGACTCGTGCGCAAGACCCCGACCGTGCCGCCCTCACGGCCCTCGATGCGGATGCCGGCGCTGCCACCCGCTCCGGGTTCGGGTGAATCGGCTCCCGTGCGCCGTGAGGTGGCTCCACTTCCGGGCACTCCGGGCGTGCCTTCACCTGGGATGGGGGTGACGTCGGAAAGTGCGCGACGGGCTCCGGATGCGGCGCAGAAGGCGCCCGTGCCCGCGCCCGTCGTGGAAGCGCCTCAAGCGGCCGAGCCCCCGGTCCTCGCCGAGCCCGATGCTCCGGTGTCGCTCTTCCCGGAGCATGAGGAGGGAGAGGCAGCCCTCGCGTCGATTCCAGACGTGGGCCCTTCGCGCGATGCGCGGGGGAACAAGTCCGTCCCGGGGATGCCGCAGCGGTCGACCCGGGAGATGTACACCGTGCGCTCGGCTGCCGGGGAGTCGTCTGGGGCGAGACCGGAGACGAAGGACTGGAAGGCGCCGCCCGCCTCTTCCGGGTCCTTCCCCGCCGTGAGGCTGCCGTCGGACGCGGGTTCGACGGGACGTGAGCCGACCCGGCCCACGGATCCGGATCCGTTCGAGTCCTCCGACGAAACGACGGATGAGGCCGGAGCAGAGGCCTTCGCGATCTTCACCGAGCCGGAGTTTCCGGAAGGACGCGCGGAAACGCCGGTCTGGAACCCAATCCCGGCCGCGCCTCCCGCCTTCAAGGAAGAAGCACCGTCGCCTGAGCCGGCAACGTCCGGGTCCGCCACGGAGTTCGATACAGCCGCGCTGGCTGGGCTCACGCCTGCGTCGGTGGAGGCGTTCGATCCGAATGGAGTGCTCGGGGAAGTGCAGGCCCCAGGGCTTTCGCAGGACGAGCCCGCAGCCCACGCTGACCTGGCGAATCCCAGCGATACGGGAGCAACGCCAGACACGCGGTTCGTTTCCGATGCGGCGGAGGCGGCATCACCGGACGCACCCGCGGTCGTCGAGGCAGAGGCGGCCCATACAGGAGAGGCGCTGGCTGGGGCAGAGCACTCCCGGGTGACGACCGCGGCCGACGTCGAGCAGCCGCTCGACTTCGATGTCGACCTCCACATGGATGCCGAGGACGGAGCTCCGCCGGAGGAGAGCACCCCGGGCGTTGACGGTGCATCCGGATTCGAGCCCACGGCGTCCACCTCCGAGCCGGAGGCCGCAGCCTCGGATCCGCACCGTTCGTGGGAGCAGGACGAGGCGCCGCGCCATCCGGATGCCGAGCGCCTGCTCGCCTGGGGCATCGACCCCGCGTCGATTCACCACAAGGCGGGCGCACTCCCGGAAGAGGAAGATCCGTTCGCCGCCGCGCTGGAACAGGCCGTCGCAACGAGCGACCCGGCGGACCTGGCTGGCGGCGATGAAGTCGCGGCTTCGCAATCCAATGCGCCTGGTTCGGAGACGCAGGGAAGCACGGTCGCGACGGCGGACGACAGGACGGGGGCGAGTCCAGAGCCTCACGTCACGGCACCGTTGGAGTCACGCGCCGAGGAGTCCACAGCGGGATGGGCCTTCTCGTCCCCGACCTCTTCTGAGCCTCCAGCCGACGAAGCCCATGCGGCATGGCCGGATGAAACCGCGCGCACGGAGGACTCCGCGCCAGTCGAGACGCCTTCAGGCGTGCTGAGCGAGGAGGATGCATGGACCGCGCTCGTCGGGACGTCCGCGCAGGAAGCCGCGCAAGCTGACGCAGCTCGTGCGGAAGCAGCTCCCATCCCTCCCGCGCTGACGCTCGCGGAGCAGTTCCCTCCGGGCGAGGCCTCTCCTGCTGCCGGGGTGTCATCCGCAGCGGCGACGTTCCAGTCGGAGGGAGTGCTCGCGGAAGCGGCTTCGGCGGAGTCTTCGACGACGCATGCCGCATCGACGGTCGAGGAGGCATCAACGGAAGGCGTGTTCTCGGACGCGCAGTCCCTGAACAACGAAGAGCAATCACACGCATCGCTGGCGGATCCCGCTGCCGAGGCGTTCGCGGATGCCATTCCGGTCGAAGAGGGATGGGACGAAGAGCCGTCGGTCTTCACGGTGGACTCCGAACCCACCTCCGGCTCCGTTGCGAACCACCGTGGCGAAACGGTCGCGGGGCAGCCTGCCTTCGAGCCTTCGGCGGCAGAGGCCCTTGAGCCCGCGAGCGGAGAGGCGCCCCCGCTCCCCACCTCCATGCCAGTGGCTGCTGTCGAGGCAGAGCCGGAGAGCACGGATCCATCCGCGACCGAGCCTGCGAGCCCCTTCGCTGGTGAGGAGTCTGATTCAGGAGCGACAGCCCACTCCCCAGAGACCTTCTCGCAAGGGGACGGTTCGGCCATCCTCTCCGGTCAGCCGTCTCTCCCCAGCGACGCGGCACGCGCCTCCGAGCCGGAGGTCCCCACTTCGATAGGCCAGGGGGAAGCGTCATCTCCTGCCCCGACCGCGTCGGATTTCGTCGCGAGCCCCACGGATCCGACTGGCGCGGCACCCGTTGAGAAGGCGCTGCCCCCATCGACGATGCAGTCCGCATCGGGCATCACCACGGCTGACGCGGACGCCCGTCCCACGACCGCATCCGCAACCGTCACGGATTGGGTAGGCGAGGCAACCTTCGCGAAGGCTTCGTCCGCGACGGTCCCGGACCATTCAGCGGAGAAGACGGGCACCGTCACCTCGGAAGCAGTCACACCGCCTGCGCAGGACGCAGCAAGCACTGCCCCGGATCCGCTCGCGCTCACCAAGGAGCACCCGAACACCGCGACCCACACGGCCCCGTCCGAGGATGCGTTGCGCGCGGACTCTTCGGCGCCCTCCCGGCCAGACGCGGAAGGCACCGCAGCGGATGCATCCGCTACGGGCACGGTCCCATCGGGTGAGCCACCGCACGAGGGAGCGACGTCCGCGCTTGAGACGACGCCGACCCGTGTCGAGCCTTCGACGAGCGAAACGCAACACGCGGCAGCAACATCAGCAGCCTCGAAGGAGTCTGCCTCCTCATCGAACGCAGCGCCGCGCATGCAAGCGGGAGCCGCAGCCCCGAAGGAGCCCGTCTCCACACCGGATGCAGCCCCCCGCACAACAGCGGCATCAGCAGTGTCGAAGGAGTCAGCTTCCACGACGGATGCAGCGCCCCACGCGGCAGCGGCATCAGCAGTGTCGAAGGAGTCAGCTTCCACGACGGATGCAGCGCCCCACGCGGCAGCGGCATCAGCAGCCTCGAAGGATTCAGCCTCCACCACGGACGCAGCGCCCCAGACGGCAGCGGCATCAGCAGAGTCGAAGGAGTCGGTCCCCACGACAGACGCTGCACTTCACGCGGCAGCGGCAGCCTCGCAGGATTCAGCCTCCACGACGGATGCAGCGCCCCACGCGGCAGTAGCATCGGCTGTCTCGCAGGAGTCGGCCTCCACGGCGGACTCCGCGCCCTCCGCAGCAGCAGCCTCGGGAGCACCTGCCTCCGCCACGCCCTCGACGGAGGCAGCAGAGAGCAAAGCCGCGTCGCCAGACACCGCACTCCCTCCGGCCCAGACCAGCCCCTCCGCGGACACGAAGCCCACCGACGCTGCCGCTGCGGCCCCACTCCCGGCGCCCCCCGCCGAGGCAATCACCGCCAGGACCACCGCCTCGGGCGAACTCCACCCGTCCGCGCCACCGCAGCGCCCAGACACCGCGCAGACTCCAGACCCCAGGCCGTCGGAGACCCCGCCGCCCCCCGCCTCGGAGGCACCGGGTCGCGCGGACGCCGCGCGCAACCGCCGCCGCACGCTCTTCGAC
>NZ_RAWD01000393.1:0-7616 GCF_003612065.1 Corallococcus sp. CA047B | reverse complement strand
GGGTGGGCGTGGGGGCTGACGACGTTCGTGCTGGTGCCGCCGCTGGCACTCTTCACGCTGTACTTCGCGGAGCGCTGGGACGGCATCCGTCACGACCTGGAGATGTTCTTCACGTTGGGCAACCGGCAGCGGCTGCGGACGCGGCTGCTGGCGGAAGGCGAGCGGCTGGCGGGCGAGGTGGAGCGCCTGGCGGAGGCGTACCGGCCTCAGCTCCAGGGGCCCGGCCCCTCGCCCGTCGCGAAGTAGGCGGGTGGGGCGGCGGACCGGAAGCGCCGCCGATGCCGTCGAAAGTCCCGCCCTCCTGGTGGCCCCGGGCCGGTCGTTAGGTTCCTGCCTGGAATCAACGACGCATGACTTCTCCGGACGCCGCGCTGCCTCCGCTCACGCGCCCCGCCTGCTTCAGGGCACGGCGTGCGGGGGCGCGTCGGTGGGTGCGCGGGCACGCGGCTCCCGGAGGGGTCATCCTCAACGCAGGGGAACACGACCATGGCTTACGACGTCGTCATCGTGGGAGGCGGCCCCGCGGGGCTCAACGCCGCGCTGAACCTGGGCCGCGCGCGCAGGGCGGTGCTGCTGTGTGACGCGGGCACGCCGCGCAACGTGGCCGCGAAGCACATGCACGGCTTCGCTTCGCGCGACGGCATCCCGCCCCCGGAGTTCCGGCGCATCAGCCGCGAGCAGCTCCATCGCTACAAGAACGTGGAGGTGCGGGACACGCGCGTGGGTTCAGTGGAGCCGCGCGAAGGAGGCTTCCGCGTGGCGCTGGGGGACGGCACCACGGTGGAGGCCCGCCGCATCCTGGTGGCGGTGGGCATGGTGGACGTCATGTTGGACATCCCCGGGTACAAGGAGCTGTGGGGCACGAGCATCTACCAGTGCCCGTTCTGTCACGGCTGGGAGGTGCAGGACGAACCCTTCGGCGTGCTGGCCACGGAGCCGGCGTATCTGGACTACGCCGTCATGGTCCAGGGCTGGTCCCGCGACCTCACGGTCTTCACCCACGGCAGCTTCGAGCTGCCGCCCGAACAGCGCGAGCGGCTCCACCATCTGGGCATGCGTCTGGAGGAGCGGAAGATCCGCGCGCTCCACGGGAAGGATGGGCACCTGGAGGAGGTCGAACTGGAGGATGGAACGCGCGTGGCCCGGCGGGTGATGTTCTCCGCGCCGCCGCAGCGGCAACCAGAGCTCGTCACCCGGCTGGGGCTCGCGTTGGATGAGCAGGGCTTCGTGAAGGTGAACGGGATGGGAGAGACGTCCGTGCCGGGCATCTCCGCGGCGGGTGACACGACGACGCGCATGCAGGCGGCCGTCATGGCGGCCAGCGCGGGTGCCGTCGCCGGGGCGGTGCTGAGCCACGGGCTCGCCATGGAGGACGCGGACCGGCGCTACACGGCCGCGACGGGGAAGCCTCCTCCGGCGAAGCAGAAGCCGCACTGACGCGCGGGTGCTGCTTGCGCCGCGCGGTTACGCCGCGCTGATGGAGGCGCCGTTGCCCGGTGCTCCGGCGGCGCGGTGCTGCTTGCGCCACGCGGCGGGCGTGAGTCCTTCCGCGCGCCGGAACAGGCGGATGAAGTGCGTGGGGTCCGCGTAGCCCACGCGCTCCGCGATGATGTCGACGCGCTCGTCGGAGGACAGCAGCCTTCGCCGTGCCTCCGCGAGCCGGCCGGAGATGATCCACTCCACCACGCTGTGGCCCGTGGCCTGCTTGACCGCGGTCGTCACGTGCGCGGGCGAGCGGCCCACCGCGGCAGCCACCTCGCGCAGCGAGAGGCGCTCCAGGCAGTGCCTTTCAATGAACGTGAGCGCCTCGCCCACCCATGACGTATGCGTGTCCGCACCGGTCCACGCACGCGAGCGGGCCACCTCCGCGAGCACCAGCGAGAACAGGCTGCGCACCACCTGCTCCCCCATGGCGCTGGCCGGAGCGCGCGTCTCCTCGTGGATCTCCGACAGCAGTCGCACCAGATGCTCCTGCCGGCCGGAGGGAATCGGCACGACGGCGGAGGCGCCCTGGCGCACGCGCTCGAACGGCTCCAGCATCGGCCCCACCTCCGTCCGCGCGAAGGCGGACGGATGGAATCCCAGGCCGACGAACTCCGCTCGATGGGCCTCCACCGTCCGGTGCTTCTCTCCGGCGGGGATGAGGAGCACATCCCCGGACGTCAGCCTCAGGTGGGTGCGCTGCTCGATGGTGGCCTGGCCCCCCGTGTAGAAGGCGAGGGTGGCGTGCGCATGGCTGGCTGGATGCGAGCGGCAGCCCTGGAGGGTCCCCTTCCCGACGAACAGGGGGCCCGGACCCCAGTGTTGAGCATGTTCGGCAGCCACGAAACGCCTCCGCTTCCTTCCCCGGCGAGCAGCGAACCTCCTCGCACAACCGACCCGGGCTCGGATGCATTCCGGGCCCGGCGGTTGCGCGTCAGGTGCGCGCCTGGGGCACGGCCTCCCGGAACAGCTTCGCGCCCACGAGCAGCGCCATGCCGCCCAGCAGCACCGGCACCGCGTTGATGGCGATGGCGGTGTGGAGGCTGGCCATGTCGGCGATCTGCCCGATGAGCGTGGGGGAGATGGCATCCCCCAGCATGTGGATGCACAGCACGTTCAGGCCCATGGCGAACGCGCGGAACGCGGGCGGCACGCAGTTGACGATGGCCGCGTTGATGGGACCGCTGTTGAGGAAGATGAGGAACTGCGCCACGCCAATGGCCGCGAACGTCAGCGTCGTGTCCTGCAGGTTCACCGCCAGGTACATGCACGGCGCCGCGAGCATCAACCCGATGCCGGACAGCCACAGCCCGCCGCCCGCGCGCTTGCGGTCCATCTTGTCGCCCAGCCAGCCGCCCGCCACCGTGCCGGTGAGACCCGCGATCGCGGTGATGGCGCCGAAGACGAGGCCCACGCGGCCGGGGTACTCCAGCCACAGCTGCCGCTCGCGCACCAGGTACGTGGGCATCCAGAACGCGAGCCCGCCAATGGAGAACGTCATCAGCGTGTAGCCCGCCGTCGTCGCCCAGAAGGCCGTGTTGCGGCCCAGGCCACGGAGGCCCTCCATGAAGGGCAGCTTCACCGCCGCGTCCGGCCCGTCCATGGCGCCGCGCTTCGGCTCCGGCATGAAGAAGGCCATGGCGCCCAGCACGAGCCCCGGCACGCCGCCCGCGAAGAACGCCGCGTGCCACGAATACGTCTGCGTCAGCCACCCGCCCAGGCCGTAGCCCATCGCGGAGCCCACCGGGATGGCGATGTAGAAGTACGACAGCATCCGCGTGCGCTGCTCGCGCGGATACAGGTCGGAGATGATGGACGGCGCCACCGCGCCATAGCCCGCCTCGCCAATGCCAATCACCGCGCGCGCCAGCAGCAGCGCCGTGAACGTGGACGCAAGGCCGCTGGCCCCGGTGGCCAGGCTCCACAGGAGCACGCCGCCCGCCACCAGCAACCGGCGCGGCACCCGGTCTCCCAGGAAGCCGCCCAGCGGGGACGCCAGCATGAACACGACGATGAAGACGGTGCCCAGCAGGCCCGACTGCGCGTCGTTGATGCCGAAGTCCTTCTGAATCTCCGGCAGCGCGACCGCGATGATGTACCGGTCGAGGTAGTTGACCAGGTTGATGAGGGTCAGGATGAACAGCGCGTAGCCCGCGCGCACGGACTGCGTGGCGGGCGCGCTGGACGAAGCAGTGGGGGAAGAGGCGTTCATGAGGAGGAGGGGGCGGAACCGAAGCGGTGGGCCAGGAGGCCCCAGCGCAGGCCGCGGTCGCTCACGCGGCAGGCGTCCATGCGCAGGGCCTTCACCGCTTCGCGCAGGATGAGGGCGCCCGCGGGGATGACATCCGCGCGCTTGGGCTGGAGCCCGGGCAGCGCGCGCCGGGCCTCCAGGGGCAGGGCGCACAGCATGTCCGTGAGCGCGTCCAGCTCGCCCCGGGACAGCGTGCCGCCGTGGACCTGCTCCGCGTCGTAGGTCGCCATCTGGTGCTGCACGGCGAACAGCGTCGTCACGGTGCCGGCCACGCCCACCAGCATCGCGTTCGGCGGCGGCGGGGGCAGGGCGGCGAAGGTGTCGCGCAGGTGCGCCTCGATGGCGCCGCGCTCGTCGGCGGACAGCGGGTCGGTGCGCACGAAGCGCTCCGTGAGGCGCACGGCGCCCACGTCGAAGCTGTGGCGGAAGGCCACGCTGCCGGCGTCGTTGCCGTAGATGAACTCCGTGGAGCCACCGCCAATGTCCACGACGAGCAGCGGCCCGGCCGCCTCGCCCGCGAAGTCCGTGGCCACCGCGGCGAAGGACAGCTGGGCCTCCAGCTCTCCGGCGATGATCTCCACCGTCACGCCCGCGCGGGCCTTCGCGGCGGCGATGAAGTCCGCGCCGTTCTTCGCGTCGCGCGCGGCGCTGGTGGCGGAGACCGCGATGGCCTCCGCGCCCAGGGAGCGGGCCTCGTCCGCGAAGGCGACCAGCGTGGCCAGCGTGGCCTCCATGCCGTCCGGGGAGAGCACGCGGTGGGTGTCCACGCCCCGGCCCAGCCGGGTGATTTCGGCGCGCTCCACCACGGCCACGAAGCGCCCGTCCGGCTGGCGATCCGCGACCAGCAGCAGCACGGAGTTGGTCCCGATATCGATGGATGCGAAGCGCGGCATGCGGCGCACACTACTCAACGCAGCAGCGCTTCCAAAGCATCCCCCAGGGCCTCGTAGTCCGCCGGGGTGTTGTAGAGCTGGGCGGACACCCGCAGGTGACGCCGGGGCGCCTTGGGCCAGGCGGTGACCGGGACCTCCACGCGGTGCTCCTCGAACAGGCGCACATGGAGGGGGTCCAGGTAGAGCGGGGGTTCCGGACGCTCGGGGGCGCCCTCCGGCAGGGCCACGCACGCCATGCTGCCGACCATCGCGTCCGGGCACAGCGGCGTGTCCTGCCCCAGCCGGGCGTTCAGGGACCGCCGGGCGGCCAGGGCCTTCTCGCGGTTGGAGGCCATCACCTCCGGCCATCCGCCCGGCACCAGCCCGCCCACGACGCGCAGTGCGGTGGGGATGCACAGGAAGGGCGTCGGGTCATGCGTGCCCATCCAGTCGAACTCCAGCCGGAAGCGCGACCGGTCCGCGCGCGGCGAGTTGTGCCCGTGGCTCACCACCAGCGGCTTCATCCCCGCCTGCATGTCCCGGCGGACGTACAGGAACGCGGCGCCCTTGGGGGCGCACAGCCACTTGTGGCAGTTGCCGGTGTAGTACGCCGCGCCCAGCGCCTGGAGCGCCAGCGGCACCATGCCCGGCCCGTGGGCCCCGTCCACCAGCGTCTCCACGCCGCGCTCGCGCATGCGGCGCACCAGCTCCGCCAGCGGCATCACCAGGGCCGTCTGGCTGGTGATGTGGTCGATGAGGAGCAGCCGCGTGCGCGGCGTCACCAGGGTCATCACCGCGTCCACGACGGCGTCGGGGGAGGGCACCGGCCAGGGCAGCTTCGCCACCACCACCTTCGCGCCCATCGCGGCGCAGGCCACGTCGAGCGCGTTCTTCGACGCGTTGTATTCGTTGTCGGTGGTGAGCAGCTCGTCGCCGGGCTCAAAGCGCAGGTTGCGCAGCACGGTGTTCACGCCCGAGGTGGCGTTGGGCATGAAGGCCAGGTCGTCCGCGTCCGCGCCCACGAAGGCCGCGAGCGCGGCGCGCGCCTCATCCAGCAGCGGCTCCACCTCCCGGCCCAGGAAGCGCACGGGCTCCGCTTCCAGGCGGGCGCGCAGCTCCGACTGGTGCTGGAGCACCGCCGTGGGGCAGGCGCCGAACGAGCCGTGGTTGAGGAAGACGACCTTCGGATCCAGGCCCCAGTGGGCACGGAGGGGAGCGCTCATGGGGGCGCAATGCACCCCGGCGCGTCCCCCCTGTCAACGGACGGTGAGGCCTACTTCGCGGCCGGGGCGATGCCCCAGTCGGGCGTCAGCCAGTTGCCCTTCTCCATGGGGAGCGGGAGCTGGTTGTTGCCCTCGGCGGTCATCACCCACAGGTGCGCGCCGCCGTTGCGGCTGGAGCTGAACATGATGAGCCGGCCGTTGGGGGAGAAGGTGGGCTCCTCGTTGTTGCCCTGGTCCTGCGTCAGGCGCGTCACCTTGCCCGTCTCCACGTTGACCGTGAACAGGTCGAACGCGTTGCGCTCGTCGCGCGCGGTGAAGGCGATGAGGTCCCCTCGCGGCGACCAGTCCGGCGTCTGGTTGTAGTTGCCCTGGAAGGTGAGCCGCTTCACGCCGGAGCCGTCCGCGCCCATCACATAGACTTGAGGACTGCCGCCCCGGTTGGACACGAACGCGATCCGCTTGCCGTCCGGCGACCACGTGGGGCTGGTGTTGAGGCCGTAGGGCGTGTCGGTGATGGCCTTCGCCCCGGAGCCGTCCACGGCGGCCACGTAGATCTGCGCGCTCTCACCCTCCGCCAGCGCGTAGGCGATGCGCTTGCCGTCCGGCGAGAACGCGACGCCCGTGGCCATCTGCCCGTCCGTCACCACGGCCTTCGCCTCGCCGCCAGGGGACTGCACGTAGATGTCCGGCCGGTTCTTCCGGTACGACGTATAGGCCACCTGACCCGAAGGGCTGAGCGTGGGGAGGATGTGCGTGCCGCCCTTGGTGAGCGCCTGCGCGCCCATGCCGTCCCAGTCCGCCACGTACACGTCGCGGTTGGCGCCCGCCTTGCGCACATAGGTGATGCGCGACAGGAAGGGGCTCGCCTCGCGGGTGAAGTGCCGGTAGAGCGCGTCCGCCAGCGCGTGCGCCAGCTGCCGGGGCTCGTTGGCCGGCGCGTCCTTGGCGACCTTCAGGTCTTCGTGGCCCGTGGCCACGTTGAACAGGCGCAGCTCCCCGCGCAGCCTGCCGCCGTCCTGCGCGAGCGACACCTTCACCAGCGACTCCGCGCCCACGTCCGCCCAGCGGCTGAAGTTGATGCTGGCCGCCGTCATGCCTTCCTTCGCGTCGGCGGTGAAGCCCGCGCGGTCCAACACCTGGAAGATGCCGGAGGCGGCCAGGTCGTACGAGAAGGCGGTGTCGAACACGCCGGCCGCCTTCTTGTCACCGCCCTCCTGCAGCGTGGGCGCCGGGGACGCGAGCGGCAGCGGGCGGAAATTCGCGCCGGAGATTTCGATGACGGGCGCCTGCGCCAGCACCAGCGCGGGCACGAGGAGGAGCGACAGCAGGAGGGCTTTCATGGGCTGAACACCAGGACGACGCCGTTCTTCTGGAGCGCGTCGCGAAGGGCATCGGGGGGAGGAGAGAAGGGAGACGCCTTGCGCACGGCGGCGACGACCGCCGAGTCGAACAGTTCGTTGCCACTGGCCTTGGCCAGGCTCACGTCCAGCACCTCGCCGGCGCGGCCCAGCCGCATGGCCACCTGCGCCTTCAGGTACAGGCGCTCCGCGTCGGGGATGGTGTCCGCGACGTTGTAGTGCCGGCGCACCTGGGACTTGAGGAGGCCGTAGTACCGCTCGCCCTCCTGGACCGCCGAGTCACCGTCCGGGTCGCCGTCCTCCGCGCCCTCCAGCTCCTCCGGCTCGCTGGGCTTCGCGGACTTGTCGAACGCGCCGAAGAGCTTCTTGCGCCGGTCCTCCGCGTTCGCCTCGCCCTTCTGGGGCGTGGGGGCCGGGGCGGGCTTCGCGC
>NZ_RAWD01000392.1:0-7662 GCF_003612065.1 Corallococcus sp. CA047B | reverse complement strand
CCTCCGCCCCCCGCCGACACGCCCCCCGGATTCCTGACCCGGCGGTCAGCCACGGCTGTTCTATTTCTGACCGGCGGGTTAGGAATGCGGGCGCCATGTCCCGCCCCGCCGACCCGAAGGCCCGCAGCGCGCTCATCGCCGCCGCGCGGGCGGAGTTCGCCCGTCGGGGGGTGAAGGGCGCGCGCGTGGGCGACATCACCGCCGCGTGCGGCCTGTCCAAGGGCGCCTTCTACCTGCACTTCCCCTCCAAGGAGGGCCTCTTCGGAAGCCTCGTGGAGGCGTTCGTGAAGGAGCTGGAGCGGGTGAGCCTGAAGCGCCTGACGTGCATGGAGCACTTCCGCGCGGAGCACGGCCAGCCGGGCCCCGCGGACGTCGCCGCGTGTTCGGAGCGCTACCAGCACTTCCTGCGGATGGAGGCCGCGTCCGACCTGGAGATGCTGGAGCTCATGTGGGAGAGCCGCGAGGTCGTCACCACGCTCATCGTCGGCAGCCAGGACACCGCCTTCGAGTCCGTCATGTGGGACCTGGTGGACCGCGAGGTCGACCGCATCTCCCAGGAGTTCCGCCACCTGCAGGGCCACCACGGGGAGAGCCCGGACGTGGACCCGGGCCTCTTCGGCTCCTTCGTCGTGGGCACCTACCTGCTGCTGGCCCGTCAGATGGGGCGCCTGACGCACAAGCCGGACCTGGCCTCCTGGGCTACCGGCATCCAGCGGCTGATGCATGAGGGCACCGCGCCGCGCAGCAAGCCGCTGCCCTCGTCCCAGACGCTGCTTGCGCCGCCCGCGCCCGTCGCCGCGCGGACCCCTTCCACGCCTTCCACGCGCCGGCGTCACGCCCGCGCGGCCAACCCGCATCGCCCGCCAAGGAAACGCCCGTGAAATCGTCCACGAAGCCCTTCGCTTCCCGTGCCTTCGCCGCCGTGGGCGTGGCCGCCGCGCTGTCGCTCACCGCCTGCGACAAGGCGGACGCCGCCGCCGCGCCGCCCGCCGCCGCCGACAAGGCCGCCACCGCCAAGGCCCCCACGGCCGTGAAGGTCGTCACCCCCCGGGGCGAGCAGGCCTCCGCGTCCGAGGAGGTGACGGGCACGCTGTTCCCCGCGCAGGGCCTCCAGGTGGGCTTCGAGGTCGGCGGCCGGCTGGAGTCGGTGCGCGCCCAGAAGGGGCAGGCCGTGAAGAAGGGCGACGTGCTCGCCCAGCTCAACCCCGAAATCGTCGACGCGCAGGTGGCCGGCGCGGAGGCCGCGGTCGCCGCCGCGGAGGCCGGTGCCTCCATGGCGAGGGACGCCGCCGAGCGCAGCGAGAAGCTCAGCGCGGGCGGCGGCATCAGCGAGCAGCAGCACCGCAGCGCCTCCTCCACCGCCGCGCAGGCCCAGGCGCAGGTGCTGGCCGCGAAGGCGCAGCTGGCCCAGGCCCGCGCGGCGCGCCGCCGTCATGATTTGAAGGCGCCCTTCACCGGCACGCTCATCGAGTCCCCTGACCAGACGGGCGCCACGGTGGCCCCGGGCACGCCGCTCTTCACGCTGGAGCAGTTGGACACGCTCGTCTTCCGCACCACGGTGCCGGAGTCCTCGCGCGCGCTGCTCAAGCCCGGCGTGAAGGTGCGCGTGGTGTCGCTGGGCGGGGGCGCGGCCACCGACGAAGCGGTGGTGCGCACCATCCTGCCGTCCGCCGACCCGAACACCCGCCGCGTGCCGGTGGAGATCGCCGTGCCCAACGCGGATGGCCGCTTCGTGGCCCACACGCTGGCGCGCGCGATGCTCAAGCTGGGCGAGCTGCGCGACGCCCAGGTGATTCCCCTGACGGCGGTGTCCTCCTCCAACGGGGACCACGTCCTCGTCGTCGACGACGGTGCGCTGCGCCGCGTGGACGTGCAGGTGCTGGAGCGCCGCGACCGCGAGGTGGTGGTGCTGGCCGCGTCCGTCCTCCAGCAGGTGGTGGACTACCCGACGCCCGCCCTGACGCCCGGCACCCGCGTCTCCGTGAAGTAGCCACTTCGCGCCCCTTTGCGCCGCGGCCGGTCCGCGCGGCGATGCGAGTCCTCCATGCTTCTCAGTGACGTTTCCATCCGTCGGCCGGTGTTCACGGCCATGCTGTCCCTGTTGCTCGTGGTGCTGGGGCTGATGGGCCTCAAGCGCCTGGGCACCGACCTCTACCCGGACGTCAGCTTCCCCATCGTGGTGGTCAACACCGTCTACAAGGGCGCGGGCCCGGGTGAAATCGAGACCCAGGTCATCAAGCCCCTGGAGGACGCGGTCGCCGGCATCAGCGGCGTGGACAAGATCCACTCCTACAGCCGTGAGAACCTGGGCACCGTCGTCGTGTCCTTCACGCTGGGCACCAGCCTGGACACCGCCGTGCAGGACGTGCGCGACAAGGTGGGCCAGGCGGTCAACAAGCTGCCCACGGACGCGGATGCCCCCATCGTCAGCCGCATCGACCTGTCCGCCACGCCCATCCTCACCTACGCCGTCTCCGCGGACATGCGCTCCCAGGCGCTGCGCAAGCTGTTGGATGACCGCATCAAGCCCGCGCTCGCCCAGATTACCGGCGTGGCGGAGGTGCGCATCACCGGCGGTGACGTGCGCGAGGTGCAGGTGGACATCGACCTGGACAAGGCCCGCGCCGTGGGCATCACGCCCGCGCAGGTGGCTCAGCGCATCGGCACGGAGAACCTCAACCTGCCCGCGGGCCGCCTCCAGCTGGGGCCCAATGAGCTGACGGTGCGCTCCATGGGCGAGTTCCGGAGCGTGGAAGACCTGCGGATGCTGCCCGTGGCCCGCAGCAGCACCGGCGCCCAGGTGCGCCTGGAGGAGATCGCCACCGTGACGGACGGCGTCACCGAGCGCCGCACCACCGCGCGCCTCAACGCCCGCGACGCCGTGGTGCTGGAGATCGTCAAGCAGCCGGGCTCCAACACGGTGGCCGTCAGCGACGCGGTGAAGAAGACGCTCGCGCAGATGACGCCGGTGGTGGGGCAGGGTTTCCAGGCGACGCTGCTCATCGACCAGTCGGAGCTCATCCGCGCCAACACCCACGAGGTGTGGATCGCCATCATCTTCGGCGGCCTGATGGCGGTGCTCATCATCCTGATGTTCCTGCTGGACCCGCGCGGCACGTTCATCTCCGCGCTCGCGCTGCCCACGTCCGTCATCGGCACGTTCTTCGTGATGTACGTGCTGGGCTACTCGCTCAACCAGATGACGCTCCTGTCGCTGTCGCTGGCCATCGGTCTGCTCATCGACGACGCGGTGGTGGTGCGTGAGGCCATCACCCACCGGCTGGAGCAGGGCGAGGACCCGATGAGCGCCGCGTCCAACGGCACCCGGGACGTGGGCCTCGCGGTGCTCGCCACCACGCTGTCCCTGGTGGCGGTGTTCATCCCGGTGGCGTTCATGCCCGGCATCGTGGGCCAGTTCTTCAAGCAGTTCGGCATCACCATCTCCGTGGCGGTGACCATCTCGCTGTTCATCTCCTTCACCCTGGACCCCATGCTGTCCGCGCGCTTCGCCAAGGCGCGCAAGCCCGGGGAGGTGCACCAGGAGGCCGCGGTGTTCCGCGGGCTGCGCCGGTTCCTGGAGGGCACGGAGAACACCTACGCCCGCATCCTGGGCTGGGTGCTGAAGCACAAGTGGACCACCGCGGGCCTCACCCTGCTGGCGCTGGTGCTGTCGTTCGGCGCCGCCAGCACGCTGGGCGCGGAGTTCATGAGCGCGGAGGACCGCTCGCAGCTCATCGTCGAACTGCAGTTGCCGGACTCCTCCAGCCTCGCTCAGACGACCGAGCGCGCAGCGGAGGCGGAGACGCTGCTCAAGCAGCTCCCGGAGGTCACCGACATCTACACCACCGTCGGTCCCAACGGAGACGTCTACAAGGCGCGCATGCGCGTCCTCACCGTGCCCAAGGAGGCGCGCACCAAGGGCATCCCCGTCCTCAAGGAGGAGGCCCGCGCGCTGCTCGTCCCCAACCTCGTCTCCACCGCCATCACCCTGTCGGATCCGCCGTCCATCGAAGGCCTGGGCGACTGGTTCCCCATCATGGTCCGCGTGGTGGGGCCCGACCTGAAGCTCGTCAACGAGGAGGCCGAGCGCATCGCTGGCATCCTGCGAAGCCTGGGCACGTCCGACGTGCGCGTGGACACCAACCCGGCCAAGCCGGAGCTCCAGGTGCAGATTGACCGGGCGCGCGCCACGGACGTGGACCTGTCCGCGGCCTCGCTCGCCATGCAGCTGCGGCTTGCCATCGACGGTGACGTGTCCGCCAAGCTGCGCGAGGGCACCGACGAGACGGACATCCGCGTGCGGCTCCAGGAGCGCGACCGCGCCAACCCGGAGCGCGTGCGCCAGTTGATGGTGTCCACGCCCCGGGGGCTGCGCCAGGTGACGGACGTGGCGAACGTGTCCCTGAAGGACGGCCCCAGCATCATCGAGCACGAGAACCGCGAGCGGCAGGTGGCCGTCGTGTCTCAGCTCGCCAAGGGCGCCGCGCTGGGTGACGTGGCCGCGCAGCTGAAGGCCGCCATCGCGGCGAAGCCGCTGCCTCCGGGCTATGCCATCGTCTACGACGGGCAGATCAAGAGCCTGGATGAGCAGAATGACGCGTTCGGCGCCGCCTTCGGCCTGGCGTTCGTCTTCATCTACATGGTGCTCGCCAGCCAGTTCGAGTCCTTCAAGCACCCGTTCACCATCATGGTGTCGCTGCCGCTGGCGCTCGTGGGCGCGCTCTTGGGACTCGTCGTCACCAACTACCACCTCAGCCTGGGCGCGATGATTGGCGTCATCCTGCTGATGGGGCTCGTCACCAAGAACGCCATCCTCCTCATCGACGGCGCCCTGCACCACCTGCGCGAGGGCGACTCGGTGGACGAGGCCCTGCTCAAGGCCGGCCCCCGCCGCCTGCGCCCCATCCTGATGACCAGCGCCGCGATGGCCATTGGCATGGTGCCCACCGCCGTGGGCACCGGCACCGGCTCCGAGTTCCGCGCCCCCATGGCCATCGCCGTCATCGGCGGCGTCATCACCTCCACCTTCCTCACCCTGCTGGTGGTGCCGGTGGTGTTCGCGGCCATGGAGAAGCTGTCCTTCCGCCGCAAGCAGCCCCGGACGCCCGGCGGCACGCTGGCCACGCCGTCCGCGGACGTGCACGCGGCGCCCGACCGCGCGGCCTGAGGCAGCCGGTCCGCCGAGCATCACGGGGCGCGAGGGGAGTCTGCCTCGCGCCCCGTCGCATTTCCGGCCTCAGCGCACGTACAGCGGCACCTGCGCGGCCCGGACACGCAGGCGCAGGGACTGGCCCTCCGGCGTGTCCGGGAAGAGGCCGCCCCACGCCAGCGTCAGCCGCTCCCCCACGGGCTTCCACGCCAGGTGCCCGCGCATCCGCACGGGCTCATAGCTGGACCGTCCTGCGTCCAGGTGGCGCGCGTCCGGCAGGCCGAACACGGTGTAGTAGGTCAGGTCCGGGGCCTGGGCCTCCGCCAGCCGGTGCAACCCGCTGGGGACGACGCAGGTGACGTCCGCGGTGTGCCAGTCGCCCTCGCGCCCCAGCTCCACGGACAGCGTGCGGAAGCACATCCGGGCCGGCGGACAGCCCATCTCCCCCGCGGTGAGATAGTCGTAGTCCAATCGCACAACCTGAAGCATCTCATTGATGTCTGGGTATCCCTGGGTAGTGAACCCCCAGGCACTGCCGTCCGCTTTGTAGGAGCGGATGCCGTAGGCCCCGTAGAAGACGTTGTACCAGGGGCTCTCCGGGTCGAAGTACGAGGAGCACGCCGCGCCCGCCGGGAAGTCCCCCAGGGTGAAGACGACCACCAGGTCGAAGGGGTGCTTCAGCGTGAAGGCGTCAAAGCACTCCCGCGCCACCTCGCCCAGGGAACCCGGCACGGTGGGGACCGGCGTGGCGACCCCCGCGTGGGTGAGGAAGTCGTCGCGTCCCGGCAGCGGTGTGCCGCGCATGGCCAGCAGGGCCAGTTCCCGTTGCAGTCCCATGGGGGTGCCTCGCGTGAAGTCCGTCCGGCGCCTACAGTATCCCCATGCCCGAGAAGCTCGTCTTCGAGCACACCCTGGAAGGGCTCTTCATCCGTGGGCTGGCCGGGCAGATGACGCCGGTCCTCCGCGAGCGCCTGCGCACCGTGGGCGTGGACCTGGACCGCAAGCTCCAGCCCGCCTACGGCTTCGACGTCTGGTGCTCCGCGGTGCGCGTCTCCGCCCGGCTCCTCCACGCGGACCTGCCGGACGAGGTCGCCCTGGCACGTCTGGGGGAGCGCATGGTGGATGGCTACCGGGCCACCCTGCTGGGGCGGGCCCTCTTCGGCGTGTTGCAGCTCATAGGGCCCCGGCGCGGTGTCTCACGCGCGCAGCAGATGTTTCGCTCGGGCAATAATTATACACAGACACGGATGACGGACTTGTCACCCACGTCGCTGGAGCTGTGGATGAACGAAGCGGGCTTCATCCGCTCCTTCACGCAAGGCGCACTGCTGGCGGGATTGCGCGCCACCGGCGCCGCGGACCCTCGCGTGGAAGTGCATGCCTTCACCGACGCGGATGTCACCTACCGTGTGTCTTGGAATGACACGGACGCGGGCACCCGTCTCCGGACATCAACGCCAGGAGACGGGGCCTCGCGGGGTCCGCTTCGGTAGCCGGGTCGCGGATGCTTCAGCGACCGGCGGCCGCGTGGCCTTCATTCGTGAGCGACAGCCGCACGCGAGCCTTCGCCAGCTGGCTCTGCGCTTCCTCCAGGGACACACAATCCACCGTGATGTCGTCATTGGGGGAGGCTTCCGACGCCACGCGGGCCGTCTGCAGCCGCGCGATGGTGGAATCCGACACGTGCGCGCACATCACACAGCCATTCTTGCGCCCGTGGCTGATGACCTCGGAGAACAGGTTCGCCGATTCCGGCTCCAGCGGGCGAAGCCCCCGCATGTCCGCCAGCACCAGGTGCCGCCCTCCGCCGTAGCTGTCCGTGGCCTTCCGGTAGACAGCCACGTACTCCTTCATCTCGTTCGGCCGCATGAAACCGCTCATGCGGGCAGTGATCGTCCGACGGCTCACATCGTTGGTGACTTCGAACATGGTGCGCCCCTCCCTCGCGGATCAAAGCCTAACAGACGTCTATGTGACTTTGTACAGGCCCCCCCTGCGATTCTCCTGGCGCTGAAGGGTTTGAAAGGAATTGCGTGTTTTTCCTTCTCGGCAGGTTGTAAAAATGAAGAAGCCCGGCCGCGCGCACGCGAGACCGGGCTTCCGGAGCCGGGCAGGGCCCGGAGTGGCTTGGGCGACCGCTCAGGCGGCGCGGACGTTCTGGGCCTGCAGACCCTTGGGCCCGCGGGTCACTTCGAACTCCACCTTCTGGCCCTCGGCCAGGGTGCGGAAGCCATCCATGTTGATGGCGCTGTGGTGGCAGAACACGTCCTCGCCACCGCCGTCCTGAGTGATGAAGCCAAAGCCCTTCGCATCGTTGAACCACTTCACCGTACCAGTAGCCATGAATCGTCTTCTCTTTGTGGGTGGGGCGCGGCACCCCCGCCCTGGGGCGGCGGGTCCTCTCGAAATGTGAGGGCCTGAGTGCGACTCCCAGTCTGCCCTCCGGGGCGGGGTGGGTGGAAGCCCCCCTGCCCACCAGCCAACAGTTCGACGGGTGGGCAGCCTTCCCACCC
>NZ_RAWD01000391.1:0-7678 GCF_003612065.1 Corallococcus sp. CA047B | reverse complement strand
TCCTTCAGCAGTCCCCCGAAGCTGAGGCCCGCGCCCTGCGTGAGCGCCTTGGCCCCTGGCACGGGTTCGGACACCGCCACGCCCACGGACGCCGTGGCGCCCGGCAGGGCCTTCAAGGAGGGCATCCGCTCCCGCAGCCGCTCCGCCACCACCCGGGCCCCGGAGCGCGGCGTGTGGGGCAGGAACACGACGAAGCGGCTGTCCGCGAAGGGCACCACCACGTCGATGTCGCGCACCCCCGCCGTCAAGAGCCCCAGGGCCTCCGCGAGCAGCGTGGTGCGCGCCTGGGGCGTGAGGCTCAGGGTGTGCTCGGTGAAGCGGTCCAGCTCCACCAGCAGCAGGGAGATGGGGTAGCGGTAGCGCCGGCTGCGCTTCACCTCCATCAGCAGCAGGCGCTTGAGGAAGTCGAAGTCCGGGGAGGCACTCACCGCGGGCAGGTCCGTCCGGGAGGCCCGCCGCTCCGGGAGGCCCCAGTGCTGGGGCGGGTGGTTCACGGCCGGCGGGGTGAAGACGGAGGGGTCTGGAAGCACGGGCCGCGCCCACGCTTCCGCCAGGCGCAGCACCAGCCCCACGCACGTCACGACGGTGCCGCGCTTGAGGGGCCCCACCAGGCAGCCTTCCGCACCGGCCTGGGCAGCGCGGGTGTCCGCGTGCTCCTCGTCCGGCGGGTACACCAGCAGGACGGGGAGCCGGGAGCCCTTCTGGCGCAGCTCCTGGCACAGCGCTTCCCCGTCCACGGGGAGGCTCGCGGACGCCACGAGCACTCCCGGCGGACGGTCCTCCAGCAGGCGGCGCGCGTCCACGGCGCTGCCCACCCAGGCCACCTCGTGGCCGGCGCCCTCCAGGAACCGGCGCAGGGCGCTGGCGACAGGAGCGGACGGCTCGGCCAGGAGGACGGTGGCCATCAGACCTTCAGGACCTCTTTTTCCTTCTCCGCGAAGATGGTGTCGACCTGCTTGATGCCCGCGGCCGTCTTGTCCTCCACGTCCTTGGTGAAGCGCTTGAGGTCGTCCTCGGTGATCTTCTTGTCCTTCTGCTGCGTCTTGAGGGCTTCCAGGATGTCGCGGCGGTGATTGCGGATGGCCACCTTGTGGTCCTCCGCCTTGGTCTTCACCTGCTTGACGATCTCCTTGCGGCGCTCCTCCGTGAGCGGCGGAAAGGGCAGGCGGATCATCTCCCCGTCGTTCATCGGGTTGATGCCCAGGTTCGCCTCGCGCAGGGCCTTCTCGATGTCCTTCAGGACGCCCTTGTCCCACGGCTTGATGGTGATGAGCCGGGGCTCGGGCGCGTTGATGCTGGCCACGCCGGCCAGCGGCGTCGGCGTGCCGTACTGGTCCACCCGGATGCCGTCGAGGATGGCGGTGCTCGCACGGCCCGTGCGCACCTTGGCCAGCTCCCGCTTGAGGTCTTCCAGCGTCTTGTCGATACGAGGCTTCAGTTCCGCGACGGTGTCAGCCATTGCAGTCTCCTCCAGAAGCTTGTGTCAGCCCTGCTCGGGGTTTCAGGCCCAGACCGTCTCGGTGGCGCCGACGACGGTGCCAAACTCACCCTGCTGGCCCATGACGGCGCGGTGGATGTTCCCGCGCGTGCCCAGGTCGAACACGATGATGGGCAGCTTGTTGTCCATGCACAGCGAGATGGCCGTGGAGTCCATCACGTTGAGGTTCTGCTTGAGGACGTCCATGTACGTGAGCGTCCGGTAGCGCCGCGCCGTGGGGTCCTTCTTCGGGTCGGCGTTGTAGACGCCGTCCACCTTGGTGGCCTTGAGGATGACCTGCGCGTTGATTTCCATCGCGCGCAGCGACGCGGCCGTGTCGGTGGTGAAGTACGGGTTGCCCGTGCCCGCGGCGAAGATGACGACGCGGCCCTTCTCCAGGTGGCGCACCGCGCGCCGGCGGATGTAGGGCTCCGCGATCTGCTCCATCTTGATGGCGGACTGCACGCGCGTCTTCAGGCCCTGCTTCTCCAGCGCGTCCTGCATCGCCATGGAGTTGATGCAGGTGGCGAGCATGCCCATGTAGTCCGCGCTCGCGCGGTCCATGCCCTCCGTCGCTCCGGCCACACCGCGAAAGATGTTGCCCCCGCCAATGACGACGGCCAGCTCGATGCCCGCCTGGGACAGCTCGGCGATTTCTTCAGCGATGCGCGTGAGGGTGGGGGGGTGGATGCCGTACTTCCCCTCGCCCATCAGGGCTTCGCCCGAAAGTTTGAGGAGGATGCGCTTGTAGGGAGAGGTGGATTCGGACATACGCGACCGCTTCTATCCCCCGCCCCGCGCCCGATCAACGACGGAAGTCGTGTCCGGGGCCGCACCGTCCGATGCCGGGCGTCCGGACGCCCAAGAGGTGGGGGCCGGGAATACCAAGGGCCGCGCCCCCGGGAGCTTCCCCTGAGGGAAACCCACGAGCACGCGGCCCTGGATGCGGCGATGCGGCGATGCGGCAGGACGAAGGGGGGCTTACGCCTGGCCCAGCGTCTTGGCGACCTCGGCGGCGAGGTCTTCCTTCTTCTTCTCGATGCCCTCGCCCACTTCGAAGCGGACGAAGCGGCGCACGGAGACCTTCTCGCCAATCTTCGCGGCGCGCTCGGTGATCATCTCACCGACCTTCTTCTTGTCGTCCTTCACCCAGAGCTGATCCACCAGGCAGACGCCCTCGTAGTACTTCTCCATCTTGCCCACGAGGATCTTCTCCAGCATCGCCTCGGGCTTGCCCTGCTGCTTCAGCAGCTCGCGCTGGATCTCCTTCTCCTTGTCCATCGCGTCCTGCGGGACTTCCTCGCGGCGCACGTACTTGGGGCTGGCCGCGGCGACCTGCATGGCCACGTCCTTCGCCAGATCCTGGAAATCGGTGTTGCGGGCGACGAAGTCCGTCTCGCAGTTGACCTCGACGATGACGCCGATGCGGCCACCGTGGATGTAGCTGGAGACGATGCCTTCGGCGGCGACGCGGCCTTCCTTGCCGGCGGCGCGCGAGATGCCCTTCTTGCGCAGCCACTCCTCGGCCTTCACGAAGTCGCCGGCCGTCTCGGACAGGGCCTTCTTGCAGTCCATCATGCCCGCGCCGGTCCGCTCGCGGAGGTCCTTCACCATCTGGGCGCTGATCTCAGCCATGTGCGTCTCTCTCTATCTTCTGCTCCGAGCACGGCGGTGTGCGCCGCGGGCGGAAGCCATGAGTTCAGGGGGTACCGCTGGAACGAAAAAACGGAGACGGCCGGACAGCGGGCCTTGGAAGGTGCCGCCCGGCCGACTCCGGAAGCTGCGGGGAAGCGAAGACGGGCGGCGACTACTCGGCCGACGGCGTCTCGCCACCCTCGGCGGCGGCGGGCTGCTCGGCGGCGACGGGGGCGGCAGCGCCCTTCATCTCCACGAGGGGGCCACGGCGCTCGCCGCCACGGTCACCACCACCACCCCGGCGGTCATCGCGGTCGCGGCGGTCGTTGCGGCGGGGACCCCGGCGATCATCGCGGTCGCGGCGGTCGTCACGGCCCTCACGCTCCTCCTGCTCGTCGCGCTCGGCGGCGCCGGACGCACGGTAGCGCGCCGCACCCTCGAGGCACGCGTCCGCGATCTTCGACGTGAAGAGCTTGATGGAGCGGATGGCGTCGTCGTTGCCCGGGATGACGAAGTCGATGCCGTCCGGATCGCAGTTCGTGTCCACCAGACCAATCACCGGGATGCCCAGGCGGGTGGCCTCGTGGATGGCGATGTGCTCCTTCTTCGGGTCGATGATGAAGACGCAGCGGGGCAGCTTCGCCATGTCCTTCACGCCGCCCAGGTTCTTCTCCAGCTTCTCGCGCTCACGGTCGAGCTGGGCGACTTCCTTCTTGGGCAGGCGCTCGAAGGTGCCGTCCTCGGCCATCTTCTCCAGCGTCTTGAGCCGGTCGATGCCCTGCTTGATGGTCTTGAAGTTGGTCAGCGTGCCACCCAGCCAGCGGCTGGTGACGAAGAACTGACCGGCGCGCGCGGCCTCCTCGCGGATGACGTCCTGCGCCTGCTTCTTGGTGCCCACGAAGAGCACCGACCCGCCACGGGCCGTGATGTCCGCGACGAAGCGGAAGGCCGACCGGGCCATCGTCACGGTCTTCTGCAGGTCGATGATGTAGATGCCGTTGCGGGCACCGAAGATGTAGGGCTTCATCTTCGGGTTCCAGCGCTTGGTCTGGTGGCCGAAGTGGACGCCGGCCTCGAGCAGCTGGCGCATCGTGATGCCGCTCGCGGCGGCCATCGCCTGGGCCTGCGTCTGCGTATCCTGCTGGGTTTCCATGGTGCTTTGTACCTTCCGGTTGTGTTCCGCCACGCGCGTTCTGGAGTTCCCGGCCCTGGCCCTTCCACCTGGAGGGGC
This sequence comes from Corallococcus sp. CA047B, assembly GCF_003612065.1. Lineage (NCBI taxonomy): Bacteria > Pseudomonadati > Myxococcota > Myxococcia > Myxococcales > Myxococcaceae > Corallococcus > Corallococcus sp. CA047B. Next base: position 3,335 of record NZ_RAWD01000391.1, on the reverse strand, counting down.
ACCGGAGACCGGCACGCGCGTGTGAGTAGTGGGTGCTGCGACTGCCTTCGGGCGTACGGCCCTGCCCCTACATAACGGGGCGCGGCGTCCTTAGCAGAACGCTCGAGAGGGGCGCAAGCTTCGGCGCACGGCCCGTCCGGGCTCGCCCCCTCCAGACCGGCCCCCTCCCCTGCGGCCGGCCAGGCAGACGACCGGCGCGGCCCCCGCTCCCCTGGCTGGGGAGGGCGACCGCGCCGGAAGGCACGTCAGGGCTTCAGGCGGGAACTAGGCGTTGGCCTCGTTGGCGCCGTGGCACTTCTTGTACTTGCGGCCGCTGCCGCAGGGGCAGGGGTCGTTGCGGCCCACACGGGGGGCATCCGAGGAGGCGGCAGCGGCCGCGCGCTGGGCGACGGGCGTGGCGGTGGCCTCCTCGATCTTCCCTTCCGCGTCCGCGCGGCCTTCCACGGCCTTCTGCTGCTGCTGGGCGAGCTGCCGCTGGATGCGGGCGGTCTCCTCCGCCGCGCTGGAGGCGGAGCGGGCCTGGACGCGCATCATCTGGCTGACGAACTGCGTCTTGATGGCGGAGAGCATCTGGATGAAGCCCTGGTAGCCCTCCTTCTTGTACTCCTGCTTCGGGTCCTTCTGGCCGTAGCCGCGCAGGCCGATGCCCTGGCGCAGGTGGTCCATGGCCAGCAGGTGGTCCTTCCACAGCTGGTCGATGGTGGCCAGGTACCGGTACTGCAGGAAGCGCATGAAGTCTTCGCTGAACTCCTGCTCGCGGGCGGTGAAGACCTTCTCCGCCGCCGCGTAGATCTGATCCTGGAGTTCGTCGCGGTTGCCCGTGCCCTCGAAGCTCATCTCCAGGTTGAAGGACTCCTTCACCGCCGCGGACAGCGAGGCGATGTCCCAGGTGTCGGAGCTGCGCGTGGGGGCGTAGGTGTCCGTCAGGGACACGACGACGTCCTCCACCGCGTCCAGCACCATCTCCCGGAAGTCCGGCCAGGTGATGACGCGCTCGGAGCGCGTCTTCACGCGGGTCTTCAGGTCCTCTTCGTACTCCACCAGCGGGATGCCGGCACCGGAAGCGAGCACCTGACGGCGCAGCTTGTAGATGGTGCGCCGCTGCTGGTTCATCACGTCGTCGTACTCGAGCAGGTTCTTGCGCTGGTCGAAGTTGTGGCCTTCCACCCGCTTCTGCGCGCCCTCGATGGCCCGCGACAGCCAGATGTGCTCGATGACCTCGCCCTCTTCCATGCCCAGGCGCTCCATCAGCGTCTGGATGCGCTCGGACCCGAAGATGCGCATCAGGTCGTCTTCCAGCGACAGGAAGAAGCGGCTGGCGCCCGGGTCACCCTGGCGGCCGGCGCGGCCACGCAGCTGGTTGTCGACGCGGCGGGACTCGTGGCGCTCGGTGCCGATGATGAACAGGCCGCCCGCGGCCATGACGTCCGCGCGCTCCTGCTTCGTCAGCTCCTCATTCTTCGCCTTGGTCTGGGCGAAGCGCGCTTCCCAGTCCGCCAGCGCGGCCTGGTAGGCCGTCAGGTCCACCGGCTGGCCGTCCGGCGACTCGGGGGCCTCCGGCGGCGCGCCCATGGCGCTCTTGGTCATCACCTCGGCGTTGCCGCCCAGGAGGATGTCCGTGCCTCGGCCGGCCATGTTGGTGGAGATGGTGACGGCGCCCTTGCGTCCGGCCTGCGCGACGATGTCGGCTTCGCGCTGGTGGGCCTTGGCGTTGAGGACGTTGTGGGGCACGCCGCGCTTCTTGAGGAAGTTGGCGACCACTTCGCTCTTGGCGATGGACACCGTGCCCACGAGCACCGGCTGCCCGGCCTTGTGCAGCTCTTCAATCTGCGCGGCGACAGCCTCGAACTTCTCGCGCTCCGTCTTGTAGACCACGTCCTGCTCGTCGCGACGCACCGCCGGCCGGTTGGTCGGGATGACGCGCACGTCCAGGTTGTAGATCTTCGCGAACTCTTCGGCTTCCGTGTCCGCGGTGCCCGTCATGCCGGACAGCTTGGAGTACATGCGGAAGTAGTTCTGGAACGAGACCGTGGCGAGCGTCTGGTTCTCGTTTTCAATCTTCACGCCCTCCTTGGCCTCGATGGCCTGGTGGAGACCGTCCGACCAGCGACGGCCCGGCATGAGGCGGCCGGTGAACTCGTCGACGATCTGCACCTCGCCGTCCTTCACCACGTAGTCCTTGTCGCGCTTGTAGAGCGTGTGCGCGCGCAGGGCCTGCTCGACGTGGTGCAGGGTTTCGATCTCACCCGGGTCGTAGAGGTTGCCGACGCTCAGGCGCTTCTGGAGCTTGTCGATGCCGTCGTCGGTGAGGGCCACCGCGCGGTGCTTCTCATCCAGGGTGTAGTCCTGGTCCGGCACGAGGCCCGGGATGACCTGATCCACCCGGTAGTACTTGTCGGTGCTGTCCTCGGTGGGCCCGGAGATGATGAGCGGCGTGCGGGCCTCGTCGATGAGGATGGAGTCCACTTCGTCGACGATGGCGTAGTTGAGCTCCCGCTGGACGTAGTCCTGCAGCCGGAACTTCATGTTGTCGCGCAGGTAGTCGAAGCCGAACTCGTTGTTCTGCCCGTAGGTGATGTCCGAGCGGTACGACTCCTGGCGCTGCTTGTCGGACAGCTCGTGGAGCACGCAGCCCGTCGTCATGCCCAGGAACTTGTAGACGCGGCCCATCCACTCGGCGTCGCGGCGGGCCAGGTAGTCGTTCACGGTGACGACGTGGACGCCCCGGCCGGACAGCGCGTTGAGGTAGGAGGGCAGCGTCGCGGTGAGCGTCTTGCCTTCACCGGTGCGCATCTCCGCGATGCAGCCCTCGTGCAGGAAGATGCCGCCCACCAGCTGGACGTCATAGTGGCGCTGGCCGATGACCCGGCTCGACGCCTCCCGGGTGAGCGCGAAGGCCTCGAAGAGCAGCTCGTCCAGGGGACGGCCGTTCTGGATCTCCTGCTTCATCCGGGCGGTCTCGCGCGCGAAGTCCTCGTCCTTGAGGGCCTTCATGCGGGGTTCCAGCTCGTTGATGCGAGCAATCTTCAGTCGGGCCTTCTTGAGCTCGCGCTCATTCTTCGTCCCGATGAGCTTCTTTAGCGTCCATTCAATCATGTTGGCTCTCTCGCCGGAGAATCCTCGAAGGAAGGCGGCGAGTGAAGGGAATTCCCAGGAGATGTAAGGGAGAACCAGACCAAAACCACGCGCGCCCCCCGAAACTTCCTCTCGGCTGGCCGCCCGGCGCGCGGTGGCCCAGAGTAAAGCGGAACCGAGTCCACGCAATGTCCCCTAAGCAGATTCAACGTCCCCGCGCCGCGAAGACTTCTCACGGCCGCTCCTCCCCGGGCCCCCGC
>NZ_RAWD01000390.1:0-7711 GCF_003612065.1 Corallococcus sp. CA047B | reverse complement strand
TTCACGGCCCGGGTGAAGACGCTGGAGGAGCAGGTCGTCGACCTGAAGGAGAAGATCTACCGCTCCAAGGCGCGCCTGCTGCTGCTGCAGGAGACGGTGATGGGCGGCGACCTGTCCACCGGCGCCCGCGCGGTGCTCGTGCACAAGAACGAGATGGGCAACGCGTTCCAGTTGGAGTCGGTGGTCTACGCGCTGGACGGCGCGCCCATCTTCACCCAGGTGGACACGCAGGGAGACCTGAACCGGCACCAGGCGCTGGAGGTCTTCAACGGCCGCATCGTGCCGGGCCAGCACCAGTTGGCGGTGCGGCTCGTCTATCGGGGCAGCGGCTACGGCGTGTTCAGCTACCTGGAAGGCTACAAGTTCAAGGTGCAATCCAGTTACACCTTCAACGCGGAGTCCGGAAAGGTCACCACGGTGAACGTGGTGGGCGTGGAGAAGGGCGGCCTCACCACCGACCTGAAGGACCGGCCCGCGGTGAGATACGACATCGAAGTGGCCAAGGACACGCGCACGCCGCCCAAGCCTCCCGCGGTCTCCGGGACGGAAGCGGCGCCGGTGCCGGCCTCCACCTCCAGCGAGACGAAGTAGGGAGCAGGCGCCGTGACCGCGACGCTCCCCGCCCTGGCCCTTGCCCTGTCCCTGGGGGCCGCGCCCGCGCCCTCCCCCGCCGCGAAGCCGGGGGATGCGCTCGCGCCACTGCCCGCCTCGCTGAGCACCCGAGCCTCCGCCGTGGAGGCCGTGGAGGCCCAGCTGCGCACCGCCGAACAGGGCCTGCGCTACGTGGAGGCGCAGTTCACCGAGCGCCCCGAGCCGAGCAGCGCCGACTCCCAGCAGAAGCGCTTCTCCGAAGGCGAGCTGTATTCGCTGCTGGGGGACTGGCCCGCCGCGTCCGTCCTCTTCTACGACCTGGTCAGCGACCCGGACTTCAAGTCGAACCCGCGCTACCCGGAGGCGGTCTTCTATCTGGCGGACGCGCTCTACCAGCAGAAGAACGACATTGGCGCGCGCGTGTACCTGCGCGACGTGCTGTCGCTGCCCCTGCCGCCGCAGCGCTACAAGGAAGCCGTGAGCCGCTACCTCGCGGTGGCCGGACGGCTCCAGCAGTTCGAGGGCATCGACGCGTACGTGGAGAAGGTGCGCCAGCTCTCCGGCGGCGTGCTGGCCCCGGACATCGCCTACGTGCATGCGCGAGGCACCTTCAAGCGCGCGGACCTGTCGCCGGAGGAGCACCAGCAGCGCTCGCGCGCGCTGTTCGCCCCGCTGGCGCAGTCACCCGGGCGCTTCCGCGTGCAGGCCGTCTACCACCTGGGCGTGCTGAGCGTTCAGGCCGGGGACCACCCCGCCGCCATCGCGCAGTTCCAGCGCATCGTCGCCACCGGGCCGGACGCGGTGGTGTCCACGGGCCTGCCGGAGCCGGAGGCCCAGCGCTTCCGGGAGCTGGCGCGGCTGTCGCTGGGGCGGCTGTTGTACGAGACGGGCCGCTACGAGGAGGCCCTGGATCAGTACAGCCAGGTGCCCCGCGAGAGCGAGCGCTTCCCGGAGTCGCTACTGGAGGTCGCGTGGACGTACGTGCGCAAGCAGGACTTCACGCAGGCGAAGAACGCCACGGACATCCTGCTGCTCGTCGCGCCCCAGTCGCAGCTCGCGCCGGAGGCGCAGATCCTCCAGGGCCACCTGCTCCAGAAGCTGCGCCAGTACGAAGAGGCGCTGGAGACGTATGACGGCGTGGCGCGCGCGTTCGCCCCGGCGCGCGACAAGGTGGATGCGCTGCTGCGCGTGAACCAGGACCCCGTCGCGTACTTCGACAACCTGCTCGCGCGCAACGAGCGCTCCCTGGACGTGAGCACGCTCCTGCCGCCGCTGGCGCTGCAGTACGCGTCCACGCAGAAGGAGGTCGCGGAGGCGGTGCGGATGGTGGGCGACCTGGACAGCGGCCGTCAGGGCGCGGGCGAGGCGAAGGCCATCGCGGAGCGCATCCTGGAGGCGCTGGACGCGCGCGGGCTGGAGGCGTTCCCGGAGCTGCAGGAGGGCTACACCCGCGCGGAGGCGGTGGACACCGCGCTCACGTTGGTGGACCAGGCCCTGGTGCAGGCCGAAACCGGGCTGGTGGCGGAGAAGCTGACGCCCGCCGAGCGCGAGAAGCTGCTCGTCGCGCAGGGTGAGCGCGAGGCCCAGCGCCGGAGGTTCGCGTCGCTGCCCACCACCAGCCATGAGCTGGCCGCGCGCCGTCAGCGGATGCAGGCGCGCGTGGACACCGTGGACCGCGACGCCTTCCGGCTGGGGTACGAGCTGCAGAGCCTGCACGCCAACGCGGCCGCCGTGCGCAAGTGGGTGGAGGACACCCGCGAGGAGCGTCAGGCGGACCCCGCGGAGGAGCGCGAGTTCCTGGTGCAGCTCCAGGCGGAGATCGCCACGCTGCGCGACCTGCAGACGGAGCTGGACCGCACCCGCGCGCGGCTCGCGACCGAACGTCAGTCCACGGACACGTCGCTGGAGGGCGAATCCGCCATCCGCGCCCGGTACGCCATCGCGCTCCAGCAGGAGCACGCGATGCTGCACGCGGGCGAGGCGCGGCTGTCCGGCGAGGACACCCGCGTGCTCCTGCGCATGCACGCGGTGCGCTCGCGCGCGGACGTGCTCCGGAGCCGGGTGGCGGTGGCCCGCGTGGCGCTGCGCGCGCGGCTGGAGCATCGGCTGAAGTCCATTCGCGACAAGGTGCGGGCCGAACAGGCGCTGCTCCAGGGCTACGAGCAGGAGGTGGCCTCCGCCTCCGGGGATGCGCGCAACCTGGTGGGCCGCATCGCCTACGAGAGCTTCCGCCGCGTGCGCCAGCAGTTCTACGAGCTGGTGCTCAAGGCCGACACCGGCACCGTGGACGTGGCCTTCAGCCGCACGCAGGACAACGCGGCCACCATCCAGAAGATCGCCAAGGAGAAGAGCGACGCCCTGCGCGCGCTCGACGCCGAGTTCCGCGACGTCCTGTCGACCGAAGGGGGGGACTGAAACGCCATGCGTCGCTCCCTCCTCGCCCTCCTCCTGACCCTCGCGCCGCTGGCCGTCCCCGCCGCGCCGGCGAAGGCGAAGGCCGCGAAGTCCAAGGCCTCCAAGGACAAGGCCAGCCCCCAGGCCCCCACCGAAGCTCCGAAGAAGGCCGCCCCCGCCCCGGTCGCCGCGCCCGCGCCCCGCTACCTGGACGGCCTGGGCCATACGCCCGAACAGCAGAAGCTGCTGGGCGACGTCAGCCGCGCGCTGGAGGCGTACGAAGCGGAGTCGCGCGACTTCCACCGTGAGGTGAAGCAGCTGGTGGAGCGCCGCTACGCGCAGAAGCGCGCCGCGCTCTCCGGCTCCTACGAGAAGTCCCTCACCACGCTGGAGTCGCAGGAGCGCACCCACCGGCTGGACGCCATCTCCCGCTTCGAGGAGTTCCTCCGCCGCTACCCGAACGAGCCTCGCGCCACGCCGGACGTCACGTTCCGTCTGGCGGAGCTGTACTACGAGCGCTCGGCGGATGAGCACCAGCTCGCGCGCAAGGACTACACGGACCGCGTGCGGGCCATGTCGGACGAAGCGATGGCGGACCTGCCGCCGGAGCCGGAGGTGGACTTCAACCCGTCCATCGGGCTGTACCGCCGGCTGCTCGCGCAGTTCCCGGACTACAAGCTCAACGACGGCTCCCTGTACCTGCTGGCCTACTGCCTGTCCGAACAGCACAAGGACGAGGAGAGCCTCGCCACCTACCAGCAGCTCACCACGCGCTACCCCAACAGCCGCTTCGCCACCGACGCGTGGACGCGCATCGGCGAGTACTGGTTCGAGGACGACACGGACCCTGCGGCGCTGCGCAAGGCCGCGGACGCGTACACCGCCGCCACGCGCGACACGGAGCACCGGTTCTACGACAAGGCCCGCTACAAGCTCGCCTGGACGTACTACCGGATGGACTGGTTCGAGGAGTCCGTGGACAGCTTCCTGCTGCTGCTGGACCACTACCAGTCACACCAGCAATCCGGTGACAAGAAGGACGAGGGCGACCTGCGCACGGAGGCGCTCCAGTACATCGCGCTGTCGCTGGCCGACGAGAACTGGGGCGGCATGGCCCGGGCCCGCGACCTCTTCGCGAAGCGCGGCGGGCGCCCCTACGAGGCGGAGGTGTACCGCCGCCTGGGCAACGTCTACTTCGAGCAGGTGCGCAACGCGGACGCCATCGCCGCGTACCAGCAGGTGCTGGCCACGGATCCGCTGACCGCGGACGCGCCGCGCCTCCAGCAGCGCATCGTCCAGGCCTACGAGCGCGACCGGCGCATGGACCTGTACGCGCTCGAGTCCGAGAAGCTGGCCAACAGCTACCTGCCCGGCGGCGCGTGGTACGAGAAGAACAAGAACGACACCAACGCGCTGTCCAACGCGCAGACGCTCGCCGAACAGAGCCTGTTCTCCGCCGCCTCCTACCAGCACCAGCAGGCGCAGGTGTTCCAGAAGGAGGGCAAGGCCGACCAGGCCCAGGCCACCTACGCCGCCGCCGCTCGCGCGTACGGCACGTACCTGGAGCGCTTCCCGCGCAGCAAGAACGCATACGCGATGCGCTTCTTCTACGCGGAGAGCCTCTTCAACTCCGCCCAGTTCGACGCGGCGGCGCGCTCCTATGAGCTGGTGCGTGACTCCAACCAGGACGACACCTACCGCCACGTGTCCGCGCACAACGCGGTGCTCGCGTGGAAGGAGCAGCTCGTCCGGGAGGTGAAGGAGGGCCGCGTGCCGGAGCGCAAGCCGCTGCGCGCCTCCGAGCGTCCGAAGGACAGCGCGCACGCACCCGTGGCCCTGGCGGACACGGAGGCCCGGCTGGTGAAGGCGTCCGATGCCTACGTCGCCCTGCTGCCGAAGGAGGAGGCCGCGCCGGCCATCGCCTATCAGGCCGCGGAGCTGTTCTACACGCACGACGACTTCGCCCAGGCCCGGCCGCGCTTCGAGCAGGTGATCCAGACGTACCCGAAGCACGCGGTGGCCGGCTACGCCACCAACCTCATCATCGAATCCTTCCTCGTGGACCAGGACTGGAAGAGCGTGGAGGAGGTCAGCGCACGGCTCGCCAGCAACGCGCAGGTGGTGGAGCCCAACAGCGACCAGCACCGCGAGCTGATGCGCTTCAAGCTCGCCGGGCGCTTCAACCTGGCCGAGCAGCTGGCGGCGCAGAAGCGCCACGAAGAGGCGGCGAAGAAGTACCTCCAGTTGGTGGACGAGGCCCCTCGCCACGAGTTCGCCGACAAGGCGCTCAACAACGCGGCGGTGGCCTACGAGGAGCTGCGCCGGTTCGACTCGGCGATGAAGCTCTACGAGCGCGTGTACCGCGACTATCCGAAGTCGCCGTGGGCGCACACCGCCCTGTTCCGCGTGGCCATCAACGCGCACAAGTCCTACGACTTCGACAAGGCCGTCACCAGCTACCAGAAGCTGGTGAAGGACTACCCGGCGGCGGAGGAGCGGGAAGCGGCGCTCTTCAACGCGGCGGCCCTGCTCGAAGGCCAGCAGCGCTACGCGGAGGCCGCAGCGGCCTTCCAGCGCTGCGTGGAGCTGTTCCCCAACAGCAAGAACGCGCCGGAGAACCAGTACCGCGCGGCCCGCATCCTGGAGCGGCAGGGCGACACGAAGGGCGAAATCAAGGCGCTGGAGGCGTTCGTCCGCAAGTTCGCGAGCAAGCCCGACCAGGCGGAGCTGGTGGTGGACGCGAAGCGACGCATGGGCAATGCGTGGGCGAAGCGGGGCAACGCGAAGGAGGCCCAGCGCGCCTATGCCGCCGCGGCCGACGAGTTCGACCGGCGCCGCCTCAAGCCCGAAACCCAGCTGCGCGCCGCCGAGGCCGCCGCCTACAGCCGCTTCCAGCAGGCGGAGGCCGTGTTCCAGCGGTTCGACGCGCTGAAGATCACCGGTGCGGGCAAGGCCATGGAGAAGAGCTTCAACAAGAAGACGGAAGCCCTCAAGTCGGTGAACGAGGCGTACGCGAAGGTGCTTCCGTACAAGCAGCTGGAGTGGTCGCTGGCCGCGTTCTTCCGGCAGGGGTACGCCCTGGAGCGCTTCGGCAACACGCTCTTGGAGGCCCCGGTGCCGCCCGAGGTGAAGCGCCTGGGCGACGAGGCCGTGACCGCGTACCAGGGGATCCTCACCGACCGCACCGTCGCGCTGGAGGACCGCGCGGTGCAGAGCTACGCGGACACGCTCAAGGAAGCGCGCAAGTACCGCATCTCCAACGAGTGGACCCGCCGCACGCTCGAAGCGCTCAACCGCTTCCGGCCCAAGGAGTACCCGGTCCTCAAGGAAGCCAAGGGCGCCATCGCGCTGGAGACCGTGTACCCGGATGGCCTCGTGGGCAGCCTCATCCCGCCGCCCGTGGCCCCCGTGAGCGGCAACCCCGACCAGGCCCCCCGGCTGACGGAAGAAGGCGCGCGATGATCCACGCCCGGCACTTCGCGCTCACCGGCCTCGCGCTCTGGCTGTCCGCCTGCGCCTCCGGCCCCGAGACGCGAAAGGACCCCACGCTCACTGGACCCGCGACAGGCCCCGTCGCGAGCACGAGCACGACCGACAAGTCCGAGCAGAAACCCCAGGTCGACGCGCCCGCGGCGCCCAGGTCGACCGCGGGACAGGAGCGGGACTTCACGCGCGCGGTGGAGATCGCCCGGCGCGGCGAGCTGAGCATGGCGGAGACCGCGCTCAAGGTCCTGCTGGAGAAGTCGCCCAAGCTCGCGCCCGCGTGGACGAACCTGGGCATCGTGCAGGAGCGCCAGGGCCGCCTCCCCGACGCGGAGCGCTCCTACCGGCAGGCGCTGACGTTGGATCCCTCCCTGGAGGCCGCCTGGGACTGCTTCGTGCGGCTGTCCGCGCGCACCGGCCGCGTGGCGTCCCTGGAAGCGGAGCTGCGCGAGTCGCTGGCGAAGGAGGACACGGTGGCCCGGCGCACGGCGCTCGCGCTCGCGCTCCTCCTGCAGAAGAAGCACGCGCCCGCCGTCACCGAGGCCCGCCGCGCGCTCCAGGCCAATGAGCAGCATGTGCCCGCGATGCAGGTGCTGGCGCAGGTGTACGCCCGCGAGGGCAAGTACGAACTGGCGTCCATGGTGCTGGGCAACGCGCTGGCCATCGACGCGCAGGACGCGGCCACGCTCAACGCGCTGGGGCTCGTGCACCTGGGCCTCAAGGAGCGCCCGCAGGCGCTGGAGCGCTTTCGTCAGGCCATCGCCCTGCGTCCGGACTTCGCCGAGGCGCACAACAACCTGGGCGCCCTGCTCAACGAGGGCGAGGACTACCCCGCCGCCCGCGTGGAGCTGGAGGCCGCCGTGCGCGCCGCGCCGGACTTCGCCGCCGCCCACCTCAACCTGGGCAACGCCCTGCGCGGTGAAGGCGACTTTCCCCGGGCCCTGGCCGAGTACGAGCGCGTGCTCCAGCTCCAGCCCGACGGCAAGGACCCGTACTTCAACCTGGCCATCCTCCACCTGGACCTGGAGCCCGCCGGCATGGACACGCTGGAGCGCCTCCAGAAGGCCCTGGCCTACCTGACCCGCTACCAGGAGAAGGGCGGCGACGACGAGCGCACCGCCCAGTACGTGAAGGACGCGAACAAGGGCATCGACCGGGAGACGCGCCGCCGCGAACGCGAGCGCAAGGAAGGGCTGCGCAAGGCCGCCGAAACCGCCGCGAAGCCCCCCGAGGCGTCCACGAC
>NZ_RAWD01000038.1:0-41753 GCF_003612065.1 Corallococcus sp. CA047B | reverse complement strand
GGTTGGTCTGGCCGTTGACGGTGACGGCGTCGAGCCACCCGTCGCCGTCCACGTCCACGGCCACGACCGCGTTGCTGGAGAGCGAGGCGCTCCCGTAGTTGACCTCCGACTGGACGCTGGCGTCGCCATTCCCCAGGAAGACGGAGAGCGAGCCAGAGGGAGTCTCGGTCGACCCGGATTCGGCATTGGCCACCAGGATGTCGAGCTTGCCGTCGCCATTCACATCGGCGACCGCAGGGGCCAGCGGGCTGTGGTTCGCGGGGGAGCTGACCGGCGTGCCTGGGAGCTGGCCGGTGGGGGCGGTCTGGCAGGTGGCGTTCGAGCAGATCTGGCCCGTCGAGCACACGATGCCGCAGGCGCCGCAACTGTTGGCGTCGCTCTGGAGGTTCACCTCGCAGCCGTCGGACGAGTTCGCGTTGCAGTCCGCGAGTGTGCCTGAGCAAGACTGGCAGATGTTCCCCTCGTAGGTGGGCGCGCACTTGCAGGTGTAGCTCCCCACGCCGTCGATGCAGGTGCCACCGTTGAGGCAGGGGTTTGCGGCGCACTCGTCGATGTTGGTGCAGGTCACGCCGTCGCCCTCGTACCCCGCATTGCAGGCGCAGGTGAAGGAGCCCCCGATGTTGGTGCAGGAGGCGTTTTCGTTGCAGTTGTCGGTACCGGCGGCGCACTCGTCGATGTCGGTGCAGGTCACGCCGTCGCCCTCGTACCCCGCCGTGCAGGCGCAGGTGAAGGAGCCTCCGATGTTGGTGCAGGAGGCGTTGTCGTTGCAGTTATCGGTACCGGCGGCGCACTCGTCGATGTCGGTGCAGGTCACGCCGTCGCCCTCGTACCCCGCATTGCAGGCGCAGGTGAAGGAGCCCCCGATGTTGGTGCAGGTGGCGCTCTCGTTGCAGTTGTCGGTACCGGCGGCGCACTCGTCGATGTCGGTGCACACTGTCGGCGCTCCCGTGCAGGTGTAGCCCGGCTCCACTTCGCAGACGCTGTTGCAGCCGTCGCCAGAGAGTTGATTGCCGTCGTCACAGACTTCGAATCCTCCCAGCACCCCATCACCACAGACGGCCCGCAGCGACGTCTCCACCGCGTCCACCAGGTAGATCGCGACCGCGCCCTTCAGGCGCACGTAGCGATAGGGCTTGCTTCCCGGGTAGAGCGCCACCGCCACATGCGTCCCCAGGCCCAGCTCCACCAGGTGCAGCGAGCTGGAGCCGATGAACGTCCCATCCGCCTTCAGGAAGTCCACCTGGGCCACCAGCGCCAAGGACAAGCCCTTGTAATAGACACGCAGGTCGCCGGTGCCTTCCTCACCCTGGCCCAGGTCCAGCACCAGCGCCGCGTTGAGCAAGCCCACCAGGGTCGCGGCCTGCCCGTCCGGAGCGCCCAGCGCCGCGCTCGCGTTGAGCACTGTCGCCGTGGTGCCCGAGGCCACAGCGTCCGCATACGGGTCCCACGTCAACGAGGCATACAGCGGCTCACTCGTCAACGCCCCGTGGTCTTCTTGCCACACCTCATCCGCCGGAGGACTGGAATCCACACCACACGCCCCCAGCGACAAGGCCAGTGTCACGCCCAGCCCCCACGACCACAGCGCACCAGGACGGCTTTGCATCGAGAGTCTCTCTCCGCGGAGCAGGCTGAAGCCCGGAATGGACCGTCCCCCCATGGAATGAACGACACCATTCCTTACTCCCGATTGCTCGGCGCGCAACAGACGAATGCGCGACATTCTCCGGCGACCAGCCGACAAACATTTGAAGGCCATAGACAAAATGCCCACGAGATGCATTTGCCCCTCACGGCAATCGACGGGCCGTGAGGGAGGGCAGCGCACCGCCGACAGCGCCGGTAGGTCCCAGGAGCGCGGATACTTGGAGCCCCAAAGGCGCTGAAATGCCTCCCACGCCTTCTGCTGGAGCCCTTGCGTCTGGGCTTGTCATGAACCGCCGTTACGCCTGGAATCCGAGTCCTGGCACTATAATATATACGGGGAATCCACAGGTGCCCATTCGCCTTGGCGCTCATGAATGCAGATGCAGTGCATCTCCTTCGTTCGGCGAAGGCGCCGGGGCATGTCACGAATTGATGAGGGTTCTCAATTTCTAACGACAAATGTCAGAGTGGTGTGGTTGTCTCCTGTTCCCCGGAATGCCTTCCGGAAAGGAGGCATCATGCTTCGAAGCACATTGAAGTCCGCGCTGGTTGCACTGTTCATCCCCAGCCTGCTGCTCACCGCCTGTGGTGAGGGACTGGAGTCGCGTCCCGCCCTGGACCCGGAGATGGCCCGAGTGCCGGCTGGCGCCCCGGTTCGCGAGGGCTACGCCTGGAACGCCGCGAGAGGGAAGCTGGTTCCAGTGAAGTACGCCGAGGTGGATGGACTGGCCATCCTCGATGGAGACATGATTCTCGGCACGGTGGAGGAGATGGAGGCGCGCGTGCGCGAGGTGAAGGCCCGGGGAGGTCTCGACGCCCCGGGAGTCCACGCCCAGGGCGTGGCCATCACCGGAGCAAACTATCGCTGGCCCAACTTCGAGGTGCCCTACGCCATCGATGCGGCTGTGCCAAACCAGGCGCGAATCACGGACGCCATCACTCACTGGCAACAGCGTACGCACCTGCGCTTCGTGCAACGCACCGTGCTCAATGCGGCGCTGTACCCGAACTACGTCAACTTCCAGACCGGCACCGGGTGCAGCTCCAACGTCGGACGAATTGGTGGCAAGCAGGTGGTGGTGCTGGAGGCCGCGTGCGACAAGGGCAGTGCCATCCATGAAATCGGGCATGCGGTGGGCCTCTGGCACGAACAGTCGCGCGAGGACCGCAATACCTACGTGCGCATACGGTACGAGAACATCCTCGTGGGCAAGGAGCACAACTTCGACCAGCAGATCGCCGACGGCGACGACCTCTTCGCCTATGACTACGGCTCCATCATGCACTACCCCCGGACGGCGTTCTCGAGGAACGGGCAGGCCACCGTCGAGACCCTGGGAGGGCAGGCCATCGGGCAGCGCGACGCGCTGAGCATCAGGGACGCGGCAACCGTGGCGCGTCTCTACTCGAAAACCATCTCCCTGCGTACCTCGGGCGGCTACTACCTGTGGGCCGAGGACGGCGGCGGCGGCGATTTGTATTCCACCTTCACCGAAGACCATTATTCCGTGGCGAGGTTCCGACTGGTGGACCGCAACGGCTTCGAGCTGCAATCCGGCGACCTCGTCCACCTGCAGACGCACGAAGGCAACTATGTCATGGCCGTGAACGGTGGCGGCTCGTGGGTGACAGCCACCCCCACGGCGCCTGGCAGCTATGAAACCTTCCGCATCTTGAAGATTGCCGGCACGGGCTTGCTCACCATCGGCACCGGAGACACCGTGGCCCTGACGACGCCCGATCTCCTCAACCCCCGCTACGTGGGGGTCGAGAACGGCGGCGGCGGCGGCAGCAGGGTGTACGCTGACCGCACTGCCCGGGGTCCATGGGAGCAGTTCACCATCACCTTCTACTGAGGGACGGGGTAGGGCCGAGTAACTCCGGGCGAAAGCAGACACGCGTCTGGGAGGGCGTGGTCTCGGGAAGTACCGTGGCCACGCCCAGGTCCTCGTAGATGAGGGCCGCTTCCGCCTTTGCCCATCCACTCCGTCCGCTCGGGACGTGAGTGCGTCCGACTAGCAGATGGCGCTGTTCCTGGGGGGGGCAGGTGCCAATGGCCTGGGTGACAACCGCCGACGCGCAGGACCGGGATGAGCTTTCCCGGCGGGCGGTGTGTTGAAGGCGAGCGGCCGCGTCCTTCGCAGGCGGGCCTTCGTCACGGGAGAGCGCGATGGCTTCGGGCGTCGGCCCCCGGAGATTCCAGAGGTCCAGCGGCAGATTCAGGGTGGCGAACAGGCCGTGGATGGCGGAGAGGGGCTGCCTGTCGTCACAGAGGCTCTGGCACTGCGTGTCTTCGCAGGTGGCCACCAGGCGCTCCTGCCGCTCCGTGGTGCGCGCCCCCTGGGAGCACGGAGCCCAGCAGAGGGGACAGGCCCCGGGGAGAATGCGCTGGGCGTCCTGGTAGAGCCGCAACCGGAGGAGGCAGGCACGCTGGAGGGGCGTTTGGGCCATGAGGTGCGCCACGGCCTCCCTGCGCAGCTCCGGCGTCGTGAGGAAGAAGGGTGCACTCATGCGCCCTGTCCTTCCTCGTTCGCCGCCAGATGCTGGTGCCCCTCCTCACGCTGGTGCCGCCACAGCTCGGCGGGGTAAGCGAAGGGGCGGGAACAAGCGTCGCAGCGCACGACACCGTCCCCCTGCCCCGCGTCTTCCCACCGACGCTTGCGCAGCTCCCGGGTGAAGTACCACCGCTTGTCCAGGGAGCTAATGTCGGTAAGCCTGCCGGGAAGATTATCGGGGCGTCCAGGCAGCGTGGAGGCGGCGAGAATCGAACCCACGGCCAGCGTTGCGAAAACCCAAGCACCGTCTGGGCTAGGTCGCCACTTGAGGCGCCAACTTTAGAAGCTGGCGCCTCAAATCCGCCCACCAGAGCTCGACGGGAATGTTCAGCCTCAAGGCGCCGGACAAGCAGACAACGCAAGGAGGTGAAAACCTATCGCTAAGGGACGGGGAGCTTCGTCGTCGTAACGGTCAAGTTCGACCCAGCAGCCAGAGTTCCGCCCAGGTGCAAGGAGATAGACTCCGTCCGCTTCCACCAGCCGTTCGACGGATCGAATGTACTGCCCTTGAGGTTCTGGTCATACCAGCGCTCGGCCGTGGTTGTGTAGAAAGAGCTTGGGGGCAGCTGACCCAACATCACCAACAGCGTCGCATTGAAGACGGTGTAGGGGGGAACATTGAACGTCTGCGAGACTGAGAGCGCCGTGGTTTGCGACCTGCTCATCTCCGAAGTCTCAGTGTTCGTATACTCAAAGCCGAGGCCAACTGTCCATTCGTTGGTCAGGTCACTCCCCAAGCCTTCCTTTGCGTGCGTGAGCGTATACTGCATGTTCGTGCCCGCCGTGTACTGGTTGGTGACCGACACCGTTGTCGTCTGTTTGTTCGTGTTGGTGAGCGTGATGGTAAAAGGTTGTACCTCGGAGCTGTCGTTCGTCCCAGTCAAGTATGACGACAAGCCCTCCCCCCCACCGCTCGGGACCGCAATGCGCACCGGGGCGACAATTTCCTTTCTCGGCGTGAGATTGTTCCAGCGGAAGCTGGACAGAGTGTCATTGAATCCCACCTGCCCGAAATCTCGCAACTCCATGAAACTGCCCCAGCCCTTGATATTCTCATAGGCAGCCCCCGAGCCGTCATCGGCTGCGTATAACGAGGCCGTCTGTGCATCATGCATCGACTGCCAGCGCGCGGAACTCGCGGAATCCTCGACGTGCCAGCCCGTCAGTGAGTGGAGCTGTCCCGCGTTCCACTCCGAGAGAAACAGGACTGTGCGGTTCCACTGGAAGTCGCCTGCTGCGTAGAGTTCGATGGCGCCCAGGTTCAGATCGGGTGTGTGCCAATACCACGCCGAAATCATATCGTTCATGGTGTATGCAACTAGATCCACAGCCTCGGTCTTTCCTGTTCCCACGAGGTCGATCACTTTGCCGCAGCCTTTGAGGTTATAGACATTGCCGTCGGCCGGAGCGACATAGGCGTCCGTCATGGTCACGACCGTTCCTACGGGGAGGTTGAACGCAATCCAGGTCGCGGTGTCCTGAATGCTCATCCCGGTCATGGCGTGGCGTTTATCTCTAGTGTAATCATGAATATTGAATGCGTAGCTCTCACTCGTCCAGCTGTCGGCTTTGTAAAGCGTTACGGTGTTGGAAGGCAGATTGGGGGGCGGGGTCGTCGGAGCGGGAAGCTTTGAGATCGCTGACATATGGACGTTCCTTTGATGAGGTTGAGGCTGCGGAAGAACGGAACACGCTGCTCGTTCCTTCGTCGAGTAGTCAACGAAATGTAGATGCAGGCGAGGTAATGGAAGCCGAGGAAGTTCTCGACGTGGCGCTCATAGCGCCACGTCTGGCGGAGTGACAGCAATAAACCCCGGCGCTCGACCCCGTGCTGATGCAGGATGAGCGCGCCCCGTCGCTCACGGTCCAGGCCCACGACGTCATCATGAAGCACGCCGAGGCGACAACCATGCTGACACTGGGGGGAGCCGAGGAACATGCCCCTAAACCTCTTCAAACTTCGTTCCCGTGGCGCCTATGCGCTCAAGTGCGTCGCGGATTTCCTCTCGGACGATCAACGCGATGGGCCAGCCCCAGGTGCGGAACACCTTCGTGTCACCTGCTTGCGAAGCGTCAATCCGCATTCCCCAAACGTCTCGGTACTCCCCAACCTTCTCAGGGCGCCCGTCCTCCGGCGTCCACATCAGGATCTCCTCGGTGGCCTTGTCGTCAATGCAGCGAATCAGCTTGGTTGCCACGAGAATGCAGAACTGCTCAGGCTGGCCCGCGACCTCTACGGGAAAGAGCTGCACGTCATCGGGAGCAAGGTCCGCGATGACGGATGCCACCTTGGCGTGGACTACCGGCGTTGAGCGGGCCGCTAGCGAGAAGTCGAGCGCTGTTCCGGGTAGATACATCGGGAGATTCAAGCGGCCCGGAGCGTCAAGTGGTGGCCCGGTCCGCCTCTTCCACCAGCCGTTTGAAGCCCGCTATCAGCGTCCAGAAGGTGTCCACCCCGAGGTAGACAATGGCTGTCGCCGTCATCACGGCAGCCAGGCCCTTGCTCACGGGTTCGGGCACTGACCAGAGGACCAGGTAGAAGGTCCTGGTCCACAGCGCCGCCGAGAGCGCCGCGTGCGGGTCGGCCATGCCTTTGAAGGCATCCAGCATCTCTTCCAGGACAACACCTTGAGCCATGGCCATGGCCAGCGCATACCGCCCGTCTCCGGTGACGGTGGGACTGTCCTCCAGCAAGTGCAGACAGTCCCCCTTGCGCCCGGTGCGCTCGCACCAACGCAGATATGCCCGCGTCAGCTCCACCTCCGCTGGCGGCATGTCGGAGGCCAGTGCAGCCCCCTCCATTGGCGTCATCTGCCGGGTGCGCGGATCGAAGAGGTACGTGCCGCCTCGGGCGTCCACTCCCATCAGGCGCCGCGCGGCCTGCTCGGGATGGGCCGGGAGCCTCACGCCCCGCGCCAGCCTCGCCACGGCCGCTTTGAACTCGCGCCGCTCCACCTCCACCGGCCCGGCCTCGCCGCTGTGAGGCGTGAAGACGACTGGCGGCCCCTGGCCCGTTTCCAAGCGCACCCCGCGCCCTTGAGGCACAGCCTGTCAGCCAAACCAGCAGGAGTAGCGCGACAGCGCGATGTACCCTCATCAAGTCCCCCTGCGGGAAAGAGCTTCATCCTCCAGGGCGAGGCAGGGCCACGGCCAGAACCCAGCGGATCGTGCCTCCCCGAGCGCCACCTCAGGGCGAGGCATCCGCGAGGTGCGCAGCGGCGGCCTGGGTCTATGCCGAGCACTACCTCAGGGCCGTTGAGCCTGCCCGCGTCGAGCACCACCTCGGGCTGTAGCGATGACCCGTGAGAGTCCCCCGCTTCCGTGGCTCTCCCGCACTTTGTGTGGCGCGGAGGCTCAGGGGGCGCGGCCCGACGGGGTGGCCCCCGGGGTGAGCTTCCACAGGCGGCCGTTCGAATCGTCCGTGAGCAGGTAGAGCGCACCGTCGGGCCCCTGGACCACCTCGCGGATCCGCTCGTTGCGCTCCGTGAGCAGGCGCTCCTCGCCGACCACGCGGTCGTCCTTCAGCACGAGCCGCACCAGCGCCTGGCTGGACAGGCCGCCAATGAAGAAGTTCCCCTTCCATTCCGGGAAGAGCGCCCCCGAGTAGAGGGTGAGCCCCGAGGGGGAGATGACCGGATCCCAATAATAGACAGGCTGCTCCATGCCGGCGGCCTGCGTCGTCTTGTGGATGGGCTCGCCCGAGTATTCCTCGCCATAGCCAATCGTGGGCCAGCCGTAGTCCTTGCCGGGCTCGGGGCGGTTGAGTTCATCGCCGCCGCGCGGTCCCATCTCCACGACCCAGAGCCGCTGCTGGGCATCCAGGGCCGCGGAGAGGATGTTGCGGTGTCCGGAGGACCAGATCTCCGGCCGGGCGTCCTTCTTGCCCACGAAGGGGTTGTCCTGGGGGATGGAGCCATCCGGGAAGATGCGGACGATCTTCCCGAAGTCGCTCTTGAGGTCCTGCGCCTGGACGCGGCCCTTGAGGACGGAGCGCTCGCCGAGCGTGACGAAGAGCTTGCCATCCGGCGTGAAGACGAGCCGTCCGCCCGCGTGCAGCGTGGATTCGAGCGTGGGCTGCATGCGGAAGATGACCTGGAGGCCTTCGATGCGCGGCTTCGGGCCGTCCACCAGCCGCGCGCGCGCCACCGCGAGCCCGTTGCCGCCCTCCCGCGGCTCGTAATAGGTCCAGTAGATGAGCCCACTCTTCGCGTAGTCGGGCCCGACCTCCACGTCGAGCAGCCCGCCCTGTCCCCGGCCATCCACCTTGGGGAGGCCCGTCACCGGGGGCGACTTCTTGCCCGCGGCGGTGACGATGAAGAGCGAGCCCGTGGGCTTCTCCGTGACGAGGAAGCGCCCATCCGGCAGGAAGGCGATGGCCCACGGCTTGTTGAAGCCCGAGGCAATCTCCGTCACGACGATGGGCGTGCGCGTCTTCACCGCCGGGGCGCGCGTCTGCTGCGGGAACGCGGGCTTGAACTCCGGGACGTTGGGGGGCGCGGTCTCCACGGGCGCGCCCGAGGGGATGTCGCCCTGTCGCGGCACGGACTGCTGACTGTCACCCCCGCGTCCCGGGGCGAGGTTGCCTTCCTGGCGCGATGGCGGCCGGGGCGTCTGGGCCTCCGCTTCGGGGGCGGCGCTCAGCAGGAGGGAGGCGAGCAACGGGGTCACGAGTCCATGGCGCATGGGGTGACTCTCCGCCGAGACGCGCTGGACGTCACCCTTCGACGGGCACGCATCGCCCTTCGGTTGCCTGGGTGAACAGTCGCGGCGCTGGTAGCGCAACCGCAGGCATTGAATGCCATCTCCTACGTGCTCCTGATGCGGCTGACCGCGACGGGGGCCGAGGACACCTCGTTCAACGGAAGCGGCTACGCCTACTTCTCGGCTGTCGAGGGCAGAGCGGATGAATCGCCGTTGGGAATGGGCCTGCTGGGGGATGGTCCGATCGCGCTCGCCACCGCGAGCCGTCTCTCGCCCGAGGAAGTGCGGCGGCATCGGCGGCTTCCAGGCGGACGTGCTGGAGACGAACACGGCCCTCCGCGGGCGGAAACGAGCCTTCCAGGTCCGCGAGGACAGACGACCCGGCGCGCGCCGGACCCCTTCCGCCACCGGGCGATGACGCCGGGAGGGGGTGACTACCTTCAAGGCGTCACCTCCTGGAGGTTCGTATGACCATCGCCTGTACGACCCACTTCTCGGAGGCTCCCGTCAGGCGGGCGCCACGGCGGCCCACCTCGCCCGGCGCATGAACACTCCGCTGTGCCTGGTGCACGTCCTGTCGGGCAACGTGGTGCGGACCTTCGGTTGGAGCCGCGGTGCCCCGCGCCGAACAGGACGGCAACCCCAAGGTGGCGCAGCAGGTGATGGCCCGCGGCGACCGGCCCGCGATGACGGTGCGCATGCCGCGCGCGTAGGGCCCCGGAGGGAGGTCCGATGCTCAAACCCTTCGAAGTGCACGTCCAGGCCGAGCCCCTGGCGCGCTTCGAGCCCGAACTGGACGCTGCCGGCTGGAGTGCGCTCAAGGCTCATGCCGTGCGGGCCCGGGCCCTCCTGGCGGGCCGCACGTTCTGGAACGTGAGCTCCACGGCGCGGGGCGGCGGCGTGGCGGAGCTGATCCCCCGGCTGGTCGCCTACGCGCGCGGGGTGGGCGTGGACGCACGCTGGCTGGTGCTGACGGGGACCCCGGCGTTCTTCCACATCACCAAGCGGCTGCACCACGCGCTGCATGGCTCGCGCGGGGATGGGTCACCCTTGGGGGCCAGCGAGCACGACCGGTACGACGAGGTGCTCCGCGACAACGTGGAGGAGCTGCTCGTCCTGGTGCAGCCGGGGGACGTGGTGCTGCTGCATGACCCGCAGACCGTGGGGCTGGCGCCCGCGTTGTCCGCGGCGGGCGCCCGCGTGGTCTGGCGCTGCCACGTGGGCTGTGACACGCCCAACGCCGAGGTGACACGGGCCTGGGAGTTCCTCGCCCAGGGCCTGGCCGCCTCCCGGCTCACCGTCTTCACCCGGGCCGCCTACGTGCCGCCCCAGTGCGCGGACCGCGCGATCGTCATCCGGCCCTCCATCGACATCTTCGCGGTGAAGAACCAGCCCCTGGCGCCAGAGGTCGCGCGCGCCATTCTCGCCACCACCGGCCTGCTGCGCGGGGCGCCGGACGCGCCCGAGCCCCTCTTCACCCGCGAGGACGGGGTGCCCGCGCGCGTGTCACGGGGCGCGGACATCGTGCGGTTGGGCGCCGGGCCAGCGCCCGACACGCCCCTGGTGGTGCAGGTGTCACGGTGGGATCCGCTGAAGGACCCGGCGGGCGTGCTGGACGGTTTCGCGCTGCTGCTGCGGCAGTCGCCCGACCTGCGCGCGCAACTGGTGCTCGCCGGTCCGGCGGTGTCGTCCGTGGCGGACGATCCGGAAGCGGCGTCCACGCTCCAGGACGTCATCTCCCTGTGGCGGCAGCAGCCCCACTTCGTGCGCCAGCGCGTCCACCTGGCGTGCCTGCCCATGGGGGACCTGGAGGAGAACGCCGCCATCGTCAACGCGCTCCAGCGCCACGCGGCCGTGGTGACGCAGAAGAGCCTCCAGGAGGGCTTCGGGCTCACCATCACGGAGGCCATGTGGAAGGCCCGCCCCGTGGTGGCGAGCGCGGTGGGCGGCCTCCAGGACCAGGTGGTCCACGGCGTGAACGGCCTGCTCGTGCGCGACCCCGGGGACCGGGCGGAGTTCGCGGGCGCGGTGCGCTCGCTCCTGGAGGATCCGGAGCGCGCCGCCCGCCTGAGCCGCCAGGCCCACGAGCATGTCCGCGCCCACTTCACCGCCGTCCGCCACCTCACGGACTTCGTGCGCCTGGTCGAGCGACTGGACGCGAAGGGCTGAATGCGTGGGTCACCCCGGAACGCGGCGGTAGAAGACGCGTCGAGTTCGGCCCGGACCGCTTCAGAAGGGGAGGTGGGGCTCCGATTCACGCGTCGCGGGGCCGACGTCGCCCGACAGCGCCAGCGCCTCGGCCAGGCTCGCGGCCCAGCACCGGATCTGCGCCATGTCGCGCCAGTCCCCAGCGTGCTCGCGCGCCATGGACCGGGCGAGGAAGCCCCGGGCGTCCGCTTCCAACCGTCCCCCGAAGCTCATGTGGCCGCTCGCGCGCACCTGCTCCATCAGGGCCCGCACCTGGGACGTGGGCGGCAGGTCGCCGTCCGCCGCGGAGGCATCGAGCGGCCCGCTGGAGAAGAACCAGGTGGGCCGCTCGCGCAGCTTCCGCGCATGCCGGTGCACGAAGCGCCGGGCGTCCCGGTGCCAGCGGTTGGCGTAGAGCGACCCGCCGACGATGACGGCGTCGTAGCCCGAGATGTCACCGACGTCCTGGGGCGCCGCCGCTTCCGCGTCCAGCCCTTCTTCGCGGAGGGCCTGTGCGAGCCACCGGGCAATCTCCTCGGTGCCGCCCCGTTTCGAGCCATAGGTGACCAGGACGCGCATGACGGGCCTCGTGGGATGGCACTGCCAGACAATGCGTGGGCAGCGCGCCCGGCGCGGGCAAGGCCCTCCCGGTCGAGCGCTCCCCCCGGCCTCCGCGAACCGTTGCCCTTCGCCGGACCTGACTCCAGCGTTCCCCTGGTGCGTGCCCCATGCGAATCCCTGTTCCCACCCGGCGCCTGCCCGGCGCCCCCGACGCGCTGACGGGGTTGGACACGGACGAAGTCCTGGCGCGGCGCGAGCGCTACGGCCGCAACGACGTGCGCGGCACGGCCCGCCGCCCGGCGCTCCACACGCTGCGCGAGGCGCTGGGGGATCCGATGCTCTGGTTCCTCCTGGGCACCAGCACGCTCTACTTCGCCCTGGGCGAGCGCACGGAAGGGTGGGGGATGCTGCTGGCGGTCATCCCGCTGCTGGGCATGGACGCCTTCCTGCACCACCGGACCCAGGCGTCCACGCAGGGCCTGCGCAGCCGGCTGGCCGCCCGCGCGACTGTGCTGCGCGACGGGCGGGAGGTGGATGTGCCCGCGGAGGACGTGGTGGTGGGGGACCTGGCGCGCGTGGCGGCCGGAGAGCACTTCCCGGCGGACGGCCTGCTGGTGCACGGCGAGGACCTGCAGGCGGAGGAGTCCTCGCTCACCGGTGAGTCGCTGCCCGTGCGAAAGCGTCCGCTGGAGCGCCTTCCTCCTGGAGAGGAGCCGGCCGTGGACGGCAGGCACTGGGGCCTGTCCGGGACGCGCCTGCTCACCGGGACGGCCTGGATGCGCGTCGTCTTCACCGGCCAGGACACGCTGTACGGAGGCATCGTCCGGTCGGCGCGGGGAGAGGCCCGCGCGCGCACGCCGCTGCAGCAGGCGGTGGCCCACCTGGTGGCGGTGCTCGTGGGCGTGGCCGCCCTGCTGTGCGCGGTGCTTGCGTTCGTGCGGTGGCGCCAGGGCTTCGGGGGGATGGACGCGCTGCTGAGCGCAGCCACGCTGGGCGTGGCGGCCCTGCCGGAGGAGTTCCCGATGGCGCTCACCTTCTTCCTGGGCGCGGGCGTCTACCGCCTGGCCCGGCGGCAGGCCCTGGTGCGGCATGCCGTCTCCGTGGAGAACATCGGCCGCGTCACCTGCATCTGCTCCGACAAGACGGGCACGCTGACGGAGGGCCGCCTCCAGGTGGCGCGCCTGCTGCCCGCGCCGGAGGTGTCCACCGGGGAGCTGCTGCGCGCCGCGGCGCGGGCCTCGCGGGAGGAGGGGGGTGATCCGCTGGACGCGGCGCTGCTGGAGGCGGCCGCGAGCGCCCCCTCACCGGAGACCGGCGGCGCGCGCGAGGCCACGTTTCCCTTCACCGAGGAGCGCCAGCGCGAGACGTCCGTGGTGCGCGAGGGGGCCGGCCTCTTGATGGCCAGCGTGAAGGGCGCGCCGGAGCGCGTGCTGGACCTGTGCGCGCTGGCGGCCGGCGAGCGCGAGGAGTGGGAGCGGCGCGTGACGGCGCTCGCGAGCGAGGGGCGCAAGGTCATCGCGTGCGCGAGCCAGAGGCTGGACGCCGCGGCCTGGCGCGGCGGGGAGCCGGAGCGGGGCTTCCACTTCCTGGGGCTCGTGGCGTGCGAGGATCCGGTGCGCGCCGGGGCGGAGGCGGCGGTGCGCGAGTGTCGCGACGCGGGCCTGCGCACGGTGATGGTGACGGGGGACCACCCTCGCACGGCGCTGGCGGTGGCCCGTCGCCTGGGACTGGGGGGCACGGCGCCCCGGGTGCTCACGGGGGATGCGCTGGTGGCGCGACTGGACGACGCAGGCCGTGTGCCGCCCGTGGACGTGGTGGCCCGCGCGGTGCCGGCGCAGAAGTACGCGCTGGTGAAGGCGCTGCGCCGCGAGGGCGAGGTGGTGGCCGTCACGGGCGACGGGGTGAACGACGTCCCGGCGCTCCAGGCCGCGGACGTGGGCATCGCCATGGGGGGGCGGGGAACCCGCAGTGCCCGCGAGGCGGCCTCCATCGTGCTGCTCGACGACGACTTCGGCACGCTGGTGCGCGCCATCGCGGAGGGCCGCCAGCTCTTCCAGAACCTCCAGCACTGCTTCCTCTACCTGCTGCTCGTCCACCTGCCGCTGGTGAGCACCGCGGCGCTGCTGCCGCTGGCGGGCTACCCGCTGCTGTACCTGCCCATCCACATCGTCTGGCTGGAGCTGCTCATCCATCCCACCGCGATGCTGGCCTTCCAGGAGTCCGCGCGGCCGGGGCGGCTGGCCCCCGTGCGCGGCCGGGTTCCCGCCCGCTTCTTCGCCCGGTCCGAGTGGGCCACGCTCCTGCTGGTGGGCGGGCTGACGGCGGTGGGGCTCGTCTGGGCGTATGACCGGAGCCTGAGCGCCGGCCACGACGTGGCGCACGCCAGGGCGGTGGCGCTGGCGTCGCTGTCGCTTTCGAGCGCCGGCTTCGCGGCCGTGCTCACCCGGCTGCGCACGCGCACGTCGCGCTGGGTCTGCGCGCTGACGCTCGCGGGCTCGGTGCTGCTCCTCCAGTGGCCGCCCCTGGCGACGCGCGTGGGGCTGCATCCGCTCCACGTGCACGACTGGGCGCGCGTCCTCGCGGGCGTGGCCGTCGCGTTGACGCTCCTGGCGCTCGCGCGCGTGGACCGCCCGGCCACGCGCGCCCCCCGGCCTTCCGGGGCCGTCACGCAAGGGGCCGGGCCGCATCCAGCAGCAACCGGCGCTCCGCCGCCGCGATGACGCTCCGGGCGGCGTCCACGGCCCCGGGGTCCACGGAGATGGAGGTGATGCCCGCGCGCACCAGGTGCTCCGCGAAGCCCGGGCGGTTGGACGGCGCCTGGCCGCATAGCGACGACGTGATGCCCGCCTCATGGCTGGCCCGGATGATGCGCACGATGGCGTCCAGCACCGCCGCGTCCTCCTCGTCGAAGAGCTCCGCGCACTGCTCCGAGTCCCGGTCCACGCCCAGCATGAGCTGCGTCAGGTCGTTGGAGCCGATGGACACGCCCGTGATGCCCATGCGCGCGTACTCGGGGATGCGGTAGACGACGGAGGGCACCTCCGCCATCACCCACCGCTCCATCCCGCGCTGGTGTCCCAGCGGGCTTGTGTCCACGGCCTCCAGGCACGCCTCCAGCTCCCACGCCGTGCGCACGAAGGGCAGCATCAGGTGGAGGTTGGGCGTCTGCTCCCGCACCCGGGCGAGCACCTCCAGCTCCAGCCGGAACACCTCCGGCTCGCGCAGGTAGCGGTAGCAGCCGCGGAAGCCGATCATCGGGTTGGCCTCGGGGGACTCGAAGTCCGCTCCGCCCTGAAGATTCCGGAACTCGTTCGTGCGGAAGTCCGTGGCGCGGTACACCACCGGGCGCCCGCGGAAGGCGCGGGTGATGGCCAGCAGCGCGCCGGACATCCGCTCGATGAACTCGCGCTGGCGCCCCTCGGCGATGAGCTTGCGGGGGTGCACGCCGCCCAGCGCCTCGGTGAGCATGAACTCCGCCCGCAGCAGCCCCACGCCGTCCACCGGGAGCGCCGCGGCCTCGCGCGCCTGGCCGGGAAGGGCCAGGTTCACGTAGAGCCGCGTGCCAAGCACTTCGTGGGGCAGGGAAGGCGCCTCGCTCGCGCGAGCGGCCACCCCCGCGGGAGTCCCGGCCCCCGCCACGCCGGAGGAGGCTTCCGGGACGCGGCCCGGCCACACGATGCCCGCGCCGCCGTCCACGGTGACCTCCTCGCCGTCGTGGAGCACCCGGGTGGCGGCGCGCGTCCCCACCACGCAGGGCTTGCGCAGTTCGCGGCTGACGATGGCCGCGTGGCACGTCATGCCGCCGCTGTCGGTGACGACCGCCGCCGCGCGCCGCAGCGTGGGCACCCAGTCCGGGGACGTCATCGGCGCGACGAGGATCTCCCCGGGCTCCAGCCTCGCTGCCTCGCTCGCGTCGCGCAGCACGCGCACCCGGCCCGTCGCGAGGCCCGGGGATGCACCCAGGCCGGACACGCGCGGTCGCTCCGAGGCCCCGGCGGGCGCGGGTGGCTCGGGGGCGGCGACATGGCCGGTCGTCACCGGGCGGGACTGCACGAGGTAGAACTGGCCGTCCGCCTCCGCCCACTCGATGTCCTGGGGGGCGCCGTAGTGCCGCTCCACGCGCAGGCCCAGCCGCGCCAGCTCCAGGACCTCCACCTCGTCGAGCACGCGCCGCCGGGCGTCTTCCGGTGAGAGCGTCTCACGCTTCTCGTGGCCCACGCCGTCGCGCACCAGGCGGAAGGCCTTCTGCCCCACGCGCGTCTCCAGCACGCGCGGTCCCATCCGATCCACCCGGTACGTGTCGGGCTCCACCTGCCCGCCCACGACGACCTCGCCCAGGCCAAAGGCCGCCTCGATGACGAGGTGGCCCGTGTCGCCGGTGGCGGGGTCCACGGTGAACATGACGCCCGAGCGCGTCGAGTCCACCATGGCTTGAACCACCACGGCGATCTCCGGCTCCTCCGTGAGCCCCTGCGCCTTCCGGTAGGCCACCACCCGCTGTCCGTAGGCGGAGGCCCAGCACGCCCGCAGGCGGTCGAACAGCGCCTCGTCGCCCACCACGTTGGTGAAGGACTCGTGCATGCCCGCGAAGGAAGTGGCCGCGGTGTCCTCTGCCGTGGCCGAGGAGCGCACGGCGACAGCGGTGCATTCCCGCAGCTGGTGGTACGCGGCGAGCACGGCGATGCTCAGCCACGCCGGCAGGGGGGCCCCGAGCACCACGCTGCGCAGCGCCTCCGTGACATCGGCGAGCGAGCGGGCGTCGTCTGGATCCACGCGCCGCCACAGCTCGCGCAGTTGGGAGCGCACCGGCCGCATGGCTTCATGGAAGGCGGCGGCGGTGATGACGAAGCCGGGAGGCACGGGCAGCCCGGCGCGCGTCATCTCCCCCAGATTCGCGCCCTTGCCTCCGGCCCGGGCCACATCCTCACGCGACAGGGCCTCGAACCAGAGGATGGACGGAGGACGCGCCGGCTCCGGGGACGGCGTCTCGGCGGGCTCTTCGGTGTGGGGGGAGGGGTCCATGGTTTCAACTCCGGGAGAGGGGTCCTCCCGGGAACCTGGGGCCGGGCGCATGAAGCGGCCATCGCGTTGCCAGCACCGCCTCGGGAGGCAGGGGATGCCAGGCGAGCGGTGTCTCGCGGCCCCGGCCGCTGGGGCCCCGCGGAGACGGCCCGTGCCTTGGAGGGGTCCACCAGGAGGTTGAAGAAGGATTGTGTAGAGCAGACCGAGGAGCGCGGTGGGCCCTGACTTTCGTCAGGTGCTGTCAGTGAAGCCACGCGTGAGCCCGTGCCACCAGAACTCCCCGGTCTACCCAGCGCGCCAGTTGGCGACGCGTCAGTGCATCAGGAACGTGTAGGCGTAGGTACCGGCGCGTGGATGGATGGCGATGAAGTCCACCTTGCCGTCGCCGTTGAAGTCCCCCGGAAGGAACTGCGTGGACGCATTCGCCTCGTAACCGTTAGAGAACCCGCCGGACAGCACTTCCCTGAAGGTGCCGTCACCGTTCGAGAAGAAGTTTCTGGCATAGGTTCCGCTGCGGGGATGGATGGCGATGAAATCCGCCCTGCCGTCGCCATTGAAGTCGCCCGGCAGGAAGCGCGTGGACGCATCCGACCAGTAATTGGCGGAGAACCCACCGGACAGCACTTGCCTGAAGGTGCCGTCACCATTCGAGAGGAAGGTTCTGGCATAGGTTCCGCCGCTTGGATGGATGGCGATGAAGTCCACCTTGCCGTCGCCGTTGAAGTCGCCCGGCAGGAAGCGCGTGGACGCATCCGACCAGTAGTTGGAGGGGAACCCGCCGGACGGCACCTCCCTGAAGGTGCCATCACCGTTCGAGAGGAACGTGTAGGCGTAGGTACCGCTGCGGGGCTGGATGGCGATGAAATCCACCCTGCCGTCGCCGTTGAAGTCGCCCGGCAGGAAGCGCGTGGACGCATCCGACCAGTAGTTGGAGGGGAACCCGCCGGACGACACCTCCCTGAAGGTGCCATCACCGTTCGAGAGGAACGTGTAGGCGTAGGTACCGCTGCGGGGCTGGATGGCGATGAAATCCACCCTGCCGTCGCCATTGAAATCGCCCGGCAGGAAGCGCGTGGACGCATCCGACCAGCTGTTGGCGGGGAACCCGCCGGACGCCACTTGCCTGAAGGTGCCATCACCGTTCGAGAGGAAGGAGTTGGCATAGGTTCCGCCGCTTGGATGGATGGCGACGAAGTCCACCCTGCCGTCGCCGTTGAAGTCGCCCGGCAGGAAGCGCGTGGACGCATCCGACCAGTAGTTGGCGGAGAATCCGCCGGACGTCACTTGCCTGAAGGTGCCGTCACCGTTTGAAAGGAAGGTGTTGGCATAGGTCCCGCCGCTCGGATGGATGGCGACGAAGTCCACCTTGCCGTCGCCGTTGAAGTCGCCCGGGAGGAACTGCGTGGACGCATCCGACCAATAGCCGGCAGGGAACCCGCCGGATGCCACCTCAACCGCGACGCGCGTGTAGAGGTAATTCAGCGCGGTGATGTCGGAGCTGGTCCACTCGCCAGTCTCGGTCGCCCGGAAGCAGGAGTTCATGATTGACCCGCCCACGGTGGCCGTGGTCGGCGTGCCAGGGATGAGGATGGCGCCCACGCCCGCATCCCCCTCGTCGCCGCCAGCGCCGCAGCTGATGCTGCGATTGTAGTAGTCCGAGTGGCGGAAGCCGATCGCGTGGCCCACCTCGTGGGTGATGACGTGCTCGTTCACGTCCACGCTGAAGCTGTTCAGGCCGGTGCCGATGAAGAAGTTCCCGTAGGGCAGGCCGCCGGACGGGAAGCCCGCCTGGCCGCCGGTGCCGCCCATGGTCTGCGCGGTGATGGTCGCCGTACAGTCAGTGGCCGGGCCGCGCGCGAAGGTGATCCGCAGGCCCCGTTCATTGTAGTTGGTGATGGCCTGATCCAGACCCTGGCTCAGGTTGGAATAACTGTTGAAGTCGGCGGTGGGGTTGATGCAGATCTTCGTCACGCCCGTGCCGACAAGGTTGGTTGTGCGGTACTGCTCCGCGCTCTCCTCGGGGGCCTGGAGCATCTCGCGGGATGCCGCCAGGGTCACGTGGGCGTCGCGGCCCACGTAGACGGCACCGCCGGCGACCATGATGTCATTGGCCGGGAAGCCCGCCTCGATCAGGTTGGAGATGATCTCCTCGTTCTCCGCCTTCGGGTCGGTGCCACAGCCGACCAGCAATGCGCCACAAGTTACCGCGAGAACTGCTGCCTTCTTGAACATGGGTGTCCCTTGGATACTCGATGACGGAGATGCGCTGTCCACCTGGGTATTCCAGGCTCGACCGCGCACCTATCCATGAGCATCCTTCGGGTCAACACGGAAAACGCCGGAAAATATAACCAACCTGCAATCTCTGAGTGAGCCCCTGAGTACGGATGCACCCGCCGACCTGGGATTTCTTGTCGGTGGAAATGGAGCTCTGTGTCGCCGGCATCTTTTCCTCCAGTTCAAGGTCGTCCGCGCCTTCGCGGGGGCTCACGGTGATCGGCTTCTTGAGGCCGATGCGCGTCGGAATGCCGCCGGACTGGCGCGCTGCCAGCGTTTGAAGGCACGGCTGAAGGAAGGAATGCTCTCGTACCCTACGCGGCCCGCGATGGTCGCCACCTTCTCGTCGGTATCGCGAAGAAGCTCGGCGGCCCGCGCGACGCGCCAGCGTGCGAGGTATTGGAGCGGGGACTCGCCCACGAGTTGCGTGAAGCGCGCCGCGAACCCGGAGCGCGACATGCCCACGCGCCGCGCGAGCTTGTCAACGGTCCAAGGCTCCTCGACCTGGGCGTGCATGAGGCTCAGCGCCTCATGAACCCGTGAGTCGGCGAAGGCGGCGAGGCCGTTGTGTTTGCACGGGCCGTTGGCCGCGGTCGAGCGGAGTGCCAGGACGAACAGGACGTCGGCAAGGCGCTGAAGCACGATGCTGGTCGCCGGCCGAGGCGATGCACTCTCGGTGAGGATGAGCTGGACCGTGGCCAGGATCCACGGACCTGAGGTGGGGTCGCTCGCCGACAAGACGACGACGGGCGGCATTCCCTGGAGGAGCATCGGCTCACGTCCATGGCTCAGCTCGAAGAAGCCCGCGATGATCGCGGTGACCGCACCGCGCCCCCCGATGCGCCGCGGCGCCAGGCTGGGTGAGTAGGGACCGTCGCAGACGGGGACCGGATCGCTGTCAGGCGCGTCGCGCAGCACGTGGGCGGTACCGCGCGGGATGAACCCTATCTCTCCGGGCGATAGGACGTGCGCTCGCGCTCCCTCGACCTCAAGCCGGGCGCTGCCGCGCGCGACGAGGTAGAAGCTGGCGCGATTGCGGGAGGGGACGCGGAGCCCCCACGGCGCGCGCGCCTCAAGGGGTCTGTAGAGGGCATGCCGGATGAGCGAGGCGCCGAGCACGTCGGCCACGACGTCGCTCCTTGGGTCTTGAAGCTCCATCCGCTCTGGCGTTTCGGATAGGTTTTTTGGAGTTTTCGGCATGGACCGTCCATAGCACGCGCACTATCCATGGGGGCAGGTGCGAATCGAAAGACTCGCCATCAAGGAAAGCAGAACGTTCCATGAGCAAGCCAATCACTGTCGCCGGAGATGGGGCCGTCCGTGTGCCTCCTCCTGTCATCTCTGTAAGCCCGGTGGTGCTGTCAGCGCCGGGACGTGGCGAGGAGCTCCATGTGCGGGTTTCCGCGCCCGCAACCGGGAGCCAACTGCCGATCATCATCTTCGCGCACGGATTTGGATCTTCATTGGATGGCTATGCCCCGCTCGCGAATTACTGGGCGGCTCACGGTTTCGTCGTGATTCAGCCCACCTTCCTCGATTCGAGGACGTTGGGCCTGCGTCCAGACGATCCACGGACCCCGTTGATCTGGAAGTTTCGTGTCGAGGACATGAAGCGCGTCCTCGACCAACTCGACCTCATCGAAGGTTCCGTTCCGGGGCTGGCGGGACGCATTGACCGAAGCCGCATTGCCGCGGCCGGGCATTCGTTCGGAGCGCAGACGACCGGCATGTTGTTGGGGGCGCGGATTATCGGTCCTGACGGAAGCGTGGGCGAGGATCTGTCCGACCCCCGGATCTCGGTGGGCGTCTTGCTGGCCGCGGCTGGCCGAGGAGGCGAAGATCTCAGCCCGTTCGCGGCCAGGCATTTTCCGTACATGAACCCGAGCTTTGCCGAAATGGCTGCGCCGGCCCTCGTGGTCGCGGGCGATAAGGATGACTCTCCGCTGAGCGTTCGAGGACCGGACTGGTTGACGGATGCGTACACGCTGAGCCCAGGGCCCAAGTGGCTGGTCATGTTATTTGGAGCCGAACACATGCTCGGTGGGATCTCCGGGTATCTCGTGACGGAGACAACGGACGAGAACCCCGAGCGAGTCGCGGCGGTCCAGCGGCTGACCTGGGCTTACCTTCGCAGTGCGCTCTATCCCGGAGATCCCGCCTGGCCCGCGGCGTGTACCGAGTTGATGGAGGGCCCTCATCCGCTGGGGAGGGTTGAAGGCAAGTGATGACTTGAAAGAGCAATCCGCACAGCTTCAGTTCCGCGACGTCCGGCCCTCGTGCCGTGACCTCGCCGACCCAATCGCGTCGACGAGGAGTCTGAGCGACGAGGACCACCACCTGCTCGTCGCCGAACTGGGTCAGCGCCCGTCCAGCAACCGTGCCTGGAGCCGTTGCTCGGCGTCAGGTGCGTGCCCATGGGACGCAGGAGGCATGGATTGCGTCGTGGCATGACGCGTTCCCCGGTCCCGGGCCCACTCCCGCGCATCGGGGAGAAGCTCGCCCAACGCCATTGGAGTCCGGTCCACTTCGACAACCTGCTGACCTATGGGACCGCCGCGCGGGTTCGGGAACTGGCGGCGGGTGGCCTCTACTTCGATCCGGATCCGCTCGATTGGGACCTGGGCGTGGGGGTCTGCGGCGCCACGGCGAACCAACTCGCCAAGGCCTTGCTGGGGAATCGAGACGGCGAGGCACTGCGCGTCGCGGTGAACGCGGTCCAGAATCAGGTGGACCGGGACCATGTGGCCAGCGCGGCGGGAATCACCTTCGGGTGCGGGGTGGAGAATCTCCGGGAGGCGCTCAGGGGTTCACAGCGGCGGATCGCCATCATCAACTTTGGCGCGAACCATCGGCTCCTGCTCGAACAGGGCCCGTGCGCGGCCGTGGAGCTGCTGCAGGGCTGGTACAACCCCGAGCCCGGTCAAGGGTATACGTTCGCGCGATGGTTCATCTCCGCTGGCGTGCGTCTGCGTCACTCCACGGAAGGCTTCATCACCCTCCTGAGCACCGCACTCACGGGAAGCGACGACCTGCGCAGGTCCGCCAACGAGGAGCTGTTCGCGCCTGTCGGCGCTCAGTTCACCGAAATGCTGGATCGCGACCTGCGCCCGACCTTCGCGATCCGGGACGTGGAGTTCCAACAAATCACCACATCCCTCACGAACTTCTGCAACACGCCCCTCTCCATCTTTGGATGAAGGAGCCATGCTGACGCCCAGCGCGCTGGCCACGGTGCTGCCGAGCGCCAGGGCCGCGAGCGGCCGCGTCTTGAGGGCGGAGCGTCCCAGGCCCCAGAGCGCCTGGAGCACCACCGCGATGATGACGGGCTTGACGCCGTAGACGGGTCGCGCCCAGCAGGTCGAGGAAGTCCTCCCGCGAAAGCCAGCCGCGCCGGCGCACCACTTCATCCTCCATCATCGCGATGTGGGCCGCGGGGCCACCGAACGCAGTCAGGCCGAGTCGCAGGAAGAGCCGCGCCGCCTGTCGGAGAGCGGCTCGGCATGAACTCCTCTTCCGCGCTCCTCCAGCAACTGGCGGTCGTCTTCGCTCGCGTATCGGCTTACGCCGCGGCCATCAAGGGCCCGTGAAGGCTGTCTCCACCGGGGGCGGAGCCCAGGCCGGCACGGGGGTACAGAGCGCGTACGTATTCACGGTCGAATTCGTGTTCACCGGACACTGGAAGGCGCGCAAGGTCTCATTTCCCCAGCTGTCGATGGCAAGGAAGGAGATCAGCGCGCCCGAGGTGATGTTGATGTTGGGTGGGATGGTCCATTGCACGGAGTAGGGGGGCTGCGTCAGCATGACGCTGAAGGACAGCCCGAACAGCGTGCTCATCCAGACGGAGCTTATCCCCCGGGGGTCCGACACATTCTCCGCGTTGATGAGATACGAGCGCGCACCGCCGAACATGGAGGGGACGAACGCAGGGCCGGTGTTGTCCGCGACCACCGTCCGGGTCTCCGGGGTGCTCGCGAGGCCACCGGTGTCGGCGCAGTGGAACAGCACCGTGTAGTTGCCATCCTGCCTCCCCGTGGTGTCGACCACGAACTCGTAGGGAGCAAGGGTGTCAATCTGCTTCACCACGCCGTTCTCTCGCATCTCGACGTGCTGGACTGCCTCATCGTCGGTGCACTGCACGGTGAACTTCGGCTTCTTCGGCTGGCTGTCATCCCGGAGGACGGCGGTGATGACGGGAGGCGTGACGTCCTTGACGAACACCGTCTGGAAGTTCGTCAGGTTCCCGCACCTGTCCCGCACGAGCGCCTGGAACATATGCGGGCCCCCGGCCATGGAGGCGCCGAACTCCAGCAGGTAGCTGGGCGTGGTGGGCTGGGCCACGAGGTTCGCATCCACATACAGGGAATAGGGATATTGGATGTCACAGGTATCGGAGGTGCTCACCTGGAGCCTCACGATGGAGCCCACCTGGGTCTTGCTGGCGGTCACCTGCGGGGGCGTCTGGTCTCGCGGGGCGGCCACCATCGCGACGCCCTTGTTGCCGAAGGCGTCCGTCACCTCCACGTGGAGGTTGTGGGACAGCGCGTCGCTGGGCGAGTACTGCGCCTGATACGACGTGGCGTTGTTCGTCCTCGTGGCGAACACCAGCATGTCCATCTTGAAGTCCACGCGGGTCACCTCCGAGGCATCCGACACGGTGGCGTTGACGCTGAAGGGCGGCGCGCTGCCGCTCACCGTCATCGCCACGGTGGGCCGCGTGTTGTCCACCTTCAGGGCGTGGTGGAGGACGGTGACGTTGCCGTAGACGTCAAAGACGTTGAGGGTGATGTCGTGGGTGCCATCCGTCCAGGTCGACGTGTTGAACAAGGCGTCGTAGGGCGGCGAGAACACCGTGGGGACGATGTCCTGGGTTCCCTTCTTGAATTCGACCATGAGCACCCCACTGGCGTCGCTCGCCGTCACGGAGAGCCGGGGCTCCTTGGGGGGGCCCGAGCGCGTGACGGAGGCCGTGGGCCCTGTCTTGTCGAGCACGACGGACACCGTCCGCGTGGTCAGGTTGTTCCAGTAGTCCCAGGCCTTCAACTGGAGGGTGTGCGTCCCGCTCGCCAGGGTCGCGCCCGACAGGAGCTCGGTGAAGTCCCAGCCCGACAGCGTGACGGTCAGCGCGCCGCCGTCCACCACCAGCTGAGGGGGGGTGTTGTACTGGTTGGGAATCTCCGCGTCGGTGATGGTGCCGGAGCATTCGATGTCGCGGTCCACCTGGAGACAGCTCAGCGTCGTCTGGGGCGGCGTGACATCGGGTGCGAAGCCGACGTTGATGGCCGCGAACGCATGGGCCACCGCCCTCATGCGGGGACCTCCGTAGGTGACATCCCGGGTGTGCGCCGCCGCGAGCGCCGAGTGTCGGGCCTGGACATAGTCCGCGCCCATGGGAAGTGATTGCACGGCGAGGCCCCAGACGCGCAGGGCCTCGGCCGGCCCGAGGCCGGTGAAGCCCTCGGGAACCAGCGAGCAGTTCCAGGGCCCCGGGCCTCCGGAGGTGGGCATGGGCGTGCAGCCATAGGCCAGGAGCAGGAACATCCGTCCCAGCGGTCCCCCTGCCCTGTGTACGGGTTCCTGTCCGATGTACTTGAACCACTCGGGATACTGGGGGGAGAGGATGTTCCGGACGATCAGGCCGGAATCCTCGCCGAGGGTGAGGTTCGACGGCTTCAAGGCCGTGGTGTCGATGCCGGACAAAGGCCGCCGGGCGCGCACGGTGTCCCGACCCAGCTCGGTGATGAAGCCGAAGATGTCGCCAGTGCCCTCGTTCATCCCTTGCAACTCCGAGAGTTCGGCGGGGAAGTTGACAGGGTTGCCGGCCACTTCCCGCATGAAGAAGTCATGCCCCAGCTCATGGCCGACGATGTCGGCGGTCGCCAGGGGCGAGCGGGGATTGCCGGGCGGGAACATGAGACCGGCATAGCCAATCATGACGGTCGGACGGGTGGGGTGCGGTGAGTAGGTCGCGTTGTTGGAGGGCTGGTGCACCCGGATGTTCATGCCGTAGCCCAACCCGGTGGGGCCGCTGCGGGAGAGGAAGGTCTCGTAGACGGACCACGCGAGGTTCACGGCATGGAGCGCGTCCACCGCCGCCGTCTCTCCATTGGCGCTGAGCATGTCATTGTTGGTGTTGAAGATCTGCCCATCGCCGAAACTCGCATCGTCGCTTTCATAGGGCTCGATGACGGTGGTCCCCGACTCCGAAGGCTTGGAGTAGGCCATGTAGGTGTTGGTTCGCTCATCCTGGAGGAGGTAGAGCTCCTCGTCGGTGTCATAGCGGGTGGAGAATGTGAAGGTGCCCGCGTACCGTCCATACCCCGTCGCATTCCGGAACGTCCCGAGTGGAGGCAGGGCCTGGGGCGTCCCGAGCGCGTTGACCTCCAGGGGCTCCAATCGCAGCACCTGCCCGGAGTGGGCATCCACCTGGGCGCTCCAGCTCCGTGCCCACCCGGGGCTCGTGCCCGTGGAGAGCCTCAGCCGGTAGATGAGGCGCATCCCCGTGACGACTCGCTCGAAGTGCACGGCATTGGCGCGGCCCGACGCGGGGAGCAGGGCGTCCTTCCTTTGCCGATGCTCTACCTGGGGAAGCAGCACCAACCGCAAGTCTTCCACACGCGCGGACGCGTCCTTCATCGCCTCGAGGACGGCCACTTCCGCCTGGGCCTGGGTGATTCGGGACTCCGTGTCGACGGGGGACGTCGGCTCGAAGCGGGCGTTGGTGAAGAGGGTCCGCCCGTTCACCGTCTTCGCCTCCAATCCCCAGACGGGCACCCCCTTGAGGTGAAGTGTGTGCCGATTCCCCGCGCCTTCAAGAGCGGGGACCAGCGTCACTTCCTGGAGGCTGAAGCCCCGCTCCGAAGCCAGTTGCTCTGCCTGGGCCTGGGCCTGGGCCTGGAGTTTCTCCCCCTCTGGCGACTCGGACTCCACCTCCGCGGGGTTACAGCTGGACAATACGACGATCAGGCTGAATGGCAGCCAACGGCGAAACCGCATGGGAACTCCCCCTCTGGATGTACCGCGCTCAATTGTCAGCGGGGGCCGGGAAAAGGTGCTTCCGCGGAGCAGGGTGTGCCGGCGCGCAGCAGGCGCTGAGCGCCAGCGGCCATCGGCCCTGGTCCGTGGAAAAGTCACGTGCGCACCACCCCGGGTGAGGAGAAAAGGGGCCCGATACGTTGAAGGGGGACGCTCCGGAATCTCCAGGGCGGGCTTCTTTCGAGGTCCCCATGCCCCTGTCCTCCTCCGTCTCACTCCCTCTCATGAAAGGGACGCGAATGAGATGCCTCCTGTTCCTGCTTCCCTTGCTTGCAAGCTGTGCTTCGCCCTCCAGGGGCGCCACCGCGCCGGAGACCGTGGCGGTCTCCGACGCGGACCGGCTCGTCCACGACCTTTGCGACAAGAGGATCGCGCTGCTTGGCGAGGAGAGCCACCACGGAAGTGGCAGTGCCCACGCCTTCAAGGCGGAATTGACCCGCAGGCTCGTGGAGGAATGCCAATACGATGCCTTCTTCATTGAGACAGGCACCTACGACTTCCTCCACATCCAGTCGGGGGTGGAGGAGGGCCAACCCGTCAGCGACGGCGTCCTCGCGGCCGCGATTGGCGGCTTCTGGGCCAACAAGGAGATGGCGCCCCTGATTCCGTTCCTGACCGAGCGGATCAATGCGGGAACCCTCGTCGCCGGTGGGATTGATGAACAGCTCAACCGAGGCACTTACGCAACCCGCCAGATGACGCGGGATCTCATGTCCTTCCTGGAGGGCCCGAGGCAGGCCGAGTGCACGGAGAAGGCCGAGCGGCACGTGTTATGGAAATACGATGACGCCTCGCAGCTCACGGTGGAGAACGTGAAGTTCATCCTGGGCTGTTGGACGGAGCTGGAGTCGGTGCTCTCCAGGCCCGGAGCAGCTGCGACAGCGCGGGCCCAGCGCCAACTGCAGATGGTCCGCAACCTGGAGCGGAATTTCATCCGCCAGGTCTCCCAGATGTCCCGTACTCAGGAGCAGGGCAGAGGGGGTTGGGACTTGACGGATTTCAACACGCGTGACCATTCCATGTTCATGAACCTGGAGTGGCTCCTGGCCCAGTCCCCCAAGCCCAGGAAAGCCATTGTCTGGCTTGCCACCATTCATGCCGCCAAGGACCTCAAGGGCCTGGGGACGAACTATCGAGATATGGTGTCGTTTGGATCCCACGTTCATGAGAAATTCGGTTCGCAGTCATTCGCGCTTGGTTTTTCCGCGCTCTCCGGGCGCTATGCCCTTGGCCCCTCGGATCGCACCCATACCCTCGCGCCCGCACGGGCCGACTCCCTGGAGGCCTGGGCGTTTTCAAATCACACCGCGGACACCCGGTATCTGGATGGAAGCCAGCTACGTGACCTCGGGGCCAGGGTGGCCCGTCCCCTGGATTACTCGTGGATGACGACCCCCTGGGCAACGGTCCTGGATGGACTGCTGATCTTCCGGGAAGAAGCCCTCCCGCACCGGGTACCCTGGTGAGGTTCACGGCAGGGGACGCATCCCAGGTGCGGATACTCCTCCCTGAACTTCCCGCGGATTTTCTGCATCAATTCGCGCCTCGTCGGCTCCCTCAACTGAGCTGTAGCCCCTGCTCGTAGAGTCCCGCGCCCCTCTCCACCCGAAGGCCGTCCGTCCGCGTGGGCGCGGAGCCGCAGCGGGAGAGGGCTTTCAAGTCCCACGCTCCGGAGAAGCACATGCGAAGAGCGAGTCGAAGCGGGTTGGCGGTGCTGGCCCTGGGCCTGGTGTTGGCATTGGCCGGGTGCGGTAGCGCGCAGCAGGACGTGGCGGAGGGCAGCGCGCAGGCGGTGGTGACGATGTCCCAGGCGCTGAGTGCCAGCGATGTGGCCCGGATGGAGCTCACCGTGTCGGGCGCCGGCATGACGACGCGCACGGACGCGCTGGTGAAGACAGGCGGCCAGTGGGGTGGGGTGCTGGGCCAACTGCCCGCGGGCACCGGGCGCACCTTCAGCGCCCAGGCCTTCGACGCCTCCAACACCGTGCGCTACTCCGGCCAGGTGGCCAACGTCACCGTCCAGGCCGGGCAGACGACAGCTGTCACCCTCCTGCTGCAGGAGGTGAATGCGCCGCCGCCCTTTGACAACGCGGCCCCTCGCATCCTCTCGGTGGTGGGCAGCCCTGGCACCGTGGCCCCGGGCGGCCAGGTGGCCCTCCAGGCCACCGCGGACGACCCCAACGTCGGCGACACCCTCACGTACACCTGGACGGCGGCCTCGGGCAGCTTCAGCGCGGCCTCCAGCCTCACCAGCACCTGGACGGCCCCGGCGACGCCGGGCCCAGTGGTGCTGACGCTGACGGTGACGGACTCCAAGGGCGCCAGCACCTCCCTCAGTGTCACGGTGACGGTGAGCACCGGCGCCGGTAGCGCGGCGGTGAATATCGCCGTCAACACCTGGCCCCAGGTGGCCACGGTGACGGCACTGCCCTCGTCCATCGCTGTGGGGCAGACCTCAGCGGTGACGGCCGCCGCCAGCGACAACGATGGGGACAGCCTCGGCTATCAGTGGACGGCCTCGTGTGCGGGCACGTGGACGAATGCCACCTCGGCCAGCGCCAGCTTCACGCCCTCGGCGCAGCCGTCCGGTGGCATGTGCACGCTCACCGTGGTGGCCTCGGACGGCCGGGGCGGCCAGGGGCAGGGCAGTCTGGGCATCTACGTGGGCCCGGGGAATTCAGGGCGCTTCCCGCCCGAGGTGGTGGAGACCTCCCAGTCGAGCGCAAGCGTGCCGGCGTCCGGCGGCACCATCACCTTCCGGGTGAAGGCACAGGATGTCCAAGGCAGTGCCCTTGGTTTCACCTGGGCCACCTCCACCGGCACGCTGGGCACGGCCACCAACACCGCCTCCTCCAGCGAAGTCCTCTGGACGGCGCCCTCCTGCGTCCCCTCGGGCACGACGGCCTCGGTGACGGCGACCGTCACCAACGCCCTCGGCCTCTCCACCAGCTTCGCCTTCGCCCTCCAGGGGGGTACCGCCTGCGCCGCGAGCAGCGGGGCTCGTCTCGCCACGGGCGATATTCACAGCCTCGGCTTGAAGCAGGACGGCACCGTCTGGGCCTGGGGGACCAGCTCCTTCGGCCAGCTCGGCGACGGGACAACCGACACCCGCCGTCTCACGCCGGTGCAGGTACAGGGCCTGGCGGGCGTCACGGCCCTCGCCGCTGGCGGCCTCCACTCGCTCGGCTTGAAGCAGGACGGCACCGTCTGGGCCTGGGGGTACAACGTCAATGGCCAGCTCGGCGACGGGACCACCGCCAACCGCCTCACGCCCGTGCAGGTGCAGGGTTTGACGGGCGTCGTGGCCCTCGACGCTGGCTACGTCCACACGCTCGCCTTGAAGCAGGACGGCACCGTCTGGGCCTGGGGGAGTAACTCCAACGGCCAGCTCGGCGACGGGACCACCACCGACCGCCTCCTGCCGGTGCAGGTGTCAGGCTTGACGGGCGTCACGGCCCTCGCCGCGAGTGGCGCCCACACGCTCGCCTTGAAGCAGGACGGCACCGTCTGGGCCTGGGGGAGCAACTATTACGGCCAGCTCGGCAACGGGACCACCACCGACCGCCTCCTGCCGGTGCAGGTGTCAGGCTTGACAGGCGTCACGGCCCTCGCCTCTGGCGGCTACCACATCCTCGCCTTGAAGCAGGACGGCACCGTCTGGGCCTGGGGCTACAACAGCCGAGGCCAGCTCGGCGACGGGACCACCACCCAGCACCGCCTCACGCCGATGCAGGTGCCGGGCCTGACGGGCGTCGCGGCCCTCGCCGCTGGCCACTACCACACGGTTGCATTGAAGCAGGACGGCACCGTCTGGGCCTGGGGAGACAATGGCTTCGGCCAGCTTGGGGATGGGACGGCCACCGACCGCTTCACGCCGATGCAGGTGTCGGGCCTGACGGGCGTCACAGCCCTCACCGCTGGCATCACCCACACGCTCGCCTTGAAACAGGGCGGCACCGTCTGGGTAACGGGAAGGAATCGTGAAGGGCAGCTCGGCGATGGGACGACCAAGGAGGGCCTTGCGCCAAGGTATGTGTCAGGCCTGAGTCTCTGACGACGTGTGCGGACGGGGCCCAGGGGCAGGGAAGAGCAGGCCTGGGCCGACCCCGAGGCACTCACGGCCCGTCTGGGCAATGCTTCCGGCTGTCGGTGTCCGGGCGCGCGGACACCGCGGATTTCCTCTCGCCGAGTCAGGCCCGACGAGAGCTGATGCAGTCGAGGCAGGCGGCCTGATTCAGACCAATCTGGTGTCTCATCAATCCGGTGCGGTACACCATCACGCTCCCGAAGAGTCGAGGCTGACGAGCGCTCGCGTCTCCGCGCTCGTCAGCTCAGTACTCGGACGGGGCACAGCGAGCATCTATCCCATTCCGCCTGTCAGTTAGAAGTCGAGGCACACAGCGGCTGTGTCATCCCAGTAGCACCCGTTCTTGGTGCAGAGCCACCAGGACACGAAGCCTGAGCATCTCACGGCCGCGGTCGTGGACTGCTCCACCTCCCTCTGCTCTTCGGTGCAGGTCTGCGTGGAAGCGGAGGATGCGAAGGACGCGTGGACTGGCTGCTCGCAAGAGCCCGCATGGCCCAAACTGGATGCAACCGGGCCGATGCCGCTGCTTGGGCCGCAGTGCGTCGTGTCGATACAGATGTCGGAGCACTGGGACGGCAGCGCGATAGCCGCCGCAGGAGCCAGGGCGAAGGTAGCGATTACGATCAGCAGGCGCTTTCTCAGCACGTTCATGGGAACTCCTTCTGCGAGGGGACCAAACCCCACCTTGGGGTGCCACGAGTCTAATGCCTTCGGAGGTAGCCCCTGCACTCAATGGCGCTTCAGATGGTCCTGCGCGAAACGCCGGAAGGGCGACGCGCCTCCAGGTGATGGGGACGCTCGAGCCCATCCCGTCGGCGCCCTCCGCGCGCTGACTCTTCGCGCTGCTCGCACGCTGGACGGGAGAACCGCAGGGCGCACTTTCGCGGGCGGATCATCCGGTGAGTTGACCGTTAACCGGACAATCCACCCGCAGGCGTCTCAGAAGAGGCCCAGGGGTAGGAGGAGGGCAGGGGAGCTTGGGCCGGCGTCGGGGGCCGCCACGGTGGGAAGAGGCAGTGCCTTCGGCAGTCGTGGGCCGGGCGCCCGGCCCGCGCGGTGCTCAATCGCGAGGGGAGTGCAAACTCACCCCATCGGGTAGCCCTGAAGGGAAAGGACGCGGAGAGTCCCCAGGGACTTCCCCGGCGCGGCGGTGACTCAGGAGCGCGGCGCAGGCCACTACGTCTAGAGTCTTGCGCCCTCTCCTGGTGAGGAGCGCTTCCTGCTGCGTGGGCATGAATGGCGGTGGGAGAGGGCCTTCCCAAGTCCCACGCGCGTTCACGTTTAACCCTGAGGTTCAAATGCAGAAGATTCGACTGGTGATGCTGTGCGTGGCCATGGCGATCGCAGCCGTTCCCCGAACAAGCAGCGCCCAGGCTCCGCTCCTTGTCACAAGTGTATCGGTCGATCTCGACCAGATGCAGATCACCATCTTCGGCCAGGACTTCGGCAGCGAGGCACCGGCAGTCGGCCTGGCTGGCCGGGGACTCATCATCATCAGCCACAGCTCATCAACTATTGTGGCGTACCTCCCCGCGCCGGTTGCGATCCTGCCGGGCACCTACATTCTGACGGTGACAGCACAATCCCCGGATGCATACGGATCTGACCGATTCGGTGTCAACATTGGTACGGGCGGGCCACCGGGGCCAAAGGGCGACGTAGGGCCCCATGGGCCTCCTGGGCAGGCTGGAGTACCAGGTGCGGATGGCCTTCCTGGTGCAACTGGGGCAATTGGACCGATGGGGCCGAAGGGTGAGCCGGGCGTCGCGGGTGCCGCGGGGCCTCCGGGCGCGGCCGGTGCCCAGGGACCCGCTGGCATGGCGGGCGTAGCCGGGCCTGCGGGACCGCAGGGCCTTCAGGGCCCCAAGGGAGACACCGGTGCCCAGGGCCCGGCAGGACCCAAGGGGGATACCGGTGCCCAGGGTCTCAAGGGGGATACCGGTGCCCAGGGTCCGCAGGGGCCTGCGGGCGCGGTGACGGAGTCCACGGGCCGGGGAAACTCCGTCAAGTTCTTCTCCGGCTCCGCCACCAACTCGTACAACAACATCTGGCCAATCTATACCGTGCCCGTGGGCAAGACCTTCATCGTCACCGACATCGTCCTCATCTCCAGCGGTGTCCCGACCACCGTGCGGTTCGGAACGGTCAACAACTCGCAGATGTATGAAACCCGAGCCGTCCTCCCCGCCTGCACGCTGTTGAACGGGACGTATGCGACCGTGCCGTGCTCGACCTCGTTCCAGGGGGGAATCCGGTTCGCATCGGGAGAGAAGATCGGCGCTTATGGCGACAGCGCGAGCGCGAGCATGACCATCAGCGGTTACGAGTTCTGATGAATGCCCCTCATGGGGCAATCCACGCGGCGACCACGCCACGCTCTGCATGGTGGCCCATGGTTTCCTCGCCCTCCACCGGGCGCTTTTCCCCCCGGAGCAGGACGCGGTGGACGCTGCCCCAAATGAGGCGGCAGTTCCAACTCCTGCTCCTTCGCCGCATCGGCCACTGCCCCCTGTGCCTGCGCCCGGTCAATGCTCAGGCGCCTCCTCGTGGGCTCACACGGATGTGACCGAGTAGTACTAGCAGGCTGTTGAAGAAGCCCGGTTTGTAGGCATGAGACCGGGCTTGCGTGGGCTCAAAACCCGGGCGAGCCATTTCAACGTGGCCCTGGAGGCGGCGGCCAATGGGCTGGAGATTCGCAACGGGATGACGTCCCACCGGCTGCGGCACACGTACGCGACGTCGCTGATGAGCGGCGGGATGAGCCTCATGGGGGTGATGAAGCTGCTGGGCCACCGGGACTACCGGGTGACCCTGCGCTACACCGAAATCACGATGGAGACCGTCGGCGAGGAGTACCACGCCGCAATTACCAAGCTGGAGACGCGCTACCGGCTCGCCTTGCGTAGCACGGAGCCGGCGAAGCTCAACCCGGACCAGGCGCTGGGGGCCATCATCCGGTGGGTCCAGAAGCGAGCAGGGGAAGAGCCCGAAGCCCGCCGCCGCGCGGAGCAACTGGTGAAGCGGCTGAAGCGGATCCGCGAGGACGTCGGCGACCTGTAGCCCGGAGGCGGAGCCCGGGCGGATTGGCCGGTTAACTGGCAACGAGCACCCAACGAGGGCCCGAAGGGAAAAGCGGGTGGATTGGCCGGTTAACTTCGGCTGCGCCGTCGGAAGCCACTGCAGAACCGTGAGGCCCACTTTCGCGGGCGGATTATCCGGTGAGTTGACATGATGCCAATTGTAGGACCCTGCTGATTCCAGCAGGTTGCGACACGTCACTTCCTGTGAGCCCGGCGGCCCTCGTCCTCCACGACCGCCATCGCCACCTTCTCCGCCGACTCCCGCAGTTCCTCTTCGGGCGGTGAGTGCCAGGACTCAAAGGCAAACAGCTTGTTCATCAGCTTGCCCGCCTGATAGCCCGGGCGCAGGGCCAGGGCGTCGAACATCCACCCCAGCGCCCGGTCCGCGAAGACATACCAGGACTCCTCACAGCCCGTGGCGTCCATGGTGATTTGAAGCACCTCCACCATGCCATCCGCCAGGGCCAGCACCCGGATGTCGTCGTCCCCGGGCTCCGAGGGCAACCCCTCCCGAAGGGACTGATACACCGCATCCAGCTTGAACAGCCAGTCGCGCCGCTGCTCCAGGGCGTTGAGCATGAGCTGGATGTTGTCCTGGACGCGCATGTTCGGCGTGGGGCGCTGGTT
Organism: Corallococcus sp. CA047B; assembly: GCF_003612065.1. NCBI lineage: Bacteria > Pseudomonadati > Myxococcota > Myxococcia > Myxococcales > Myxococcaceae > Corallococcus > Corallococcus sp. CA047B. The sequence continues at coordinate 7,977 of NZ_RAWD01000038.1, read as the reverse complement.
GAAGAAGCTGTGACACCAGCAGTAGCCCCCCATGCTCTCGTTGCCCAGGTACGCTCCCGTCTCCGTGTACCAGGCCGGCAGGTTCTCGTTGAGCAGGTGTTGGATGTGCTTCGCCATGTCCTTGCGCTGCTCGTCCGTGAGCTTGCGCGTCCCCGGTGGAACCCGGGGCTCCAGGTACGCGCGCAGCACCTTGGCCAGCCGCTCCGACTCATAGCCGTCCATGCTGTCGCGGATGAGCTGCCAGGAGAATTGGGCCGTCTTGCTCATGGCTTCACCTCGTTGCGACACGGAGCCTCCGGCCCCGCGATGCTCCGGGCGACCAGCCTCGCGAAGCGCATGTAGCGGGCGGCGTCTCCCGGAGGCTTGGGAAACAGCACGACGGGCGCCAGCGGTGGGGTGGGCAGCCCGCCCCGCCGCAGCATGTATTCCAGCCACAGCCGCGCCGCCCTCGCGTTCCCGTCCGGGAACGGGTGGAAGAAACACAGGTCCAGGTACAACCGGGTGGCGTGCGCCACTGGATGGCGTTCTTCCCGCGCCTCCGCCTCCACCTTCGCGACGAAGGTCGCCTCCAGGCCCGGTACCTGCGCATACCGGTGCGCACCCCCGTGCGCGAAGGCGTCCCCGGTGCGAAAGGTTGTACGCACCCCCAACAGCGTTTCCTGGACCTCCAGCATCCGGGAAAACGTCAGCGCCTCCGCCGCGTCCGCCAGTTGGCGCACCCTCGCCAGGGCCTGTTCGAAGCGCGCCGTCCGCTCCGGCCCCTGGGACTCGTGGGCGGGCGCGTCATGCCGGTGGAGGAAGTCCTCCTGGGCCCCCGTCTCCCGGAAGGGCTGCCTTCCCGCCGCGTCCAGGTCCGCCCGGAGCGCCGGCAGGGCCCAGTCCAGGGCTTGCATGGCATCGCGGTGCGGGCCGAGCTTCTCGGTGGCGGAGGGGGCTTTCACTCGGGGTTCCGGGAGGAAGATGGGAGGGGAAAAGCCCAGCATGGCACGGCCGGGGTGACAAACACCCTGGCCGGGGGGCACTCCGGTGGGTCATGGAGTGGAGCCCCGGCGCACAACCGCGTAAACAAGCGCGTCTCGCAGGGAGAAGGTACTGAATGAAGACGTTCCTCGTGGTCAACCCGCGCAGCGCCAACGGGCAGACGGGGAAGCGATGGGTGGAGATCTCCGCGCAGGTGGGCCGGGTGCTCGGCGAGTTCGGGCACGGCTTCACCAGCGGCGGCATGGATGCGGCGCGGCTGGCGCGGCAGGCCATCGACGACGGCTATGAGTGCATCGTCGCGGTCGGTGGCGACGGCACCCTCAACGAGGTCACCAACGGCTTCTTCCGCGACGGGAAGGTCATCAACCCGCGGGCGGCGCTGGGCCTGGTGCCCCGGGGCACCGGTGGCGACTTCCGCCGCACGTTCGGGTGGGACCTGGAGCTGACGTCCGCGCTGGAGCGGCTGCGCACGGAGAAGACGGAGCCCTTCGACGTGGGCCGGCTGGACTTCATCGACAACGACGGCCAGCCCGCCACGCGCTTCTTCGCCAACATCGCCTCGTTCGGCGTGAGCGCGGTGGTGGCGCGCGAGGTGAACGCCGGCAGCAAGGCGCTGGGCGGCCACATGAGCTTCATGTGGGGCACCGTGAAGGGCCTGGTGAAGTACACCGAGCGACAGGTGCGCCTGACACTGGATGACAAGCCGCCGGAGACGGTGAGCGTCACCACCGTGGCCGTGGCCAACGGCCGCTATTTCGGCAGCGGCATGTTCGTCGCCCCCGACGCGCTCACGCACGACGGCCTCTTCGACATCACGCTCTGGTCCAACTACAAGCTGAGCGACTTCGTCCTCAAGTCCAAGGGCGTCTACAACGGCGACCACGTCACCTGGAAGGGCACGCGGCGCTTCCAGTGCCGCACCCTCCACGCCGAGTCGGAGACGGGCGACGTGTTCCTCGACGTGGATGGCGAGACGCCGGGCCGCCTGCCCTGCACCATGACCATCCTGCCCGGGGCCATCCGCCTCAAGGTGTAGCGCCGGGGCGCGGGTGCGCGCGCGACGCGTCCTCCACCGACGCGGTCGTGCCGGGCAGGGGCGCGGGGCGATACCAGCTCGTCTGTCCGATGAGGTTCCGCGAGAAGCCGTCCTCCGCCAGGGGGGCGGCCTCCGCGGCGCCCAGCACCAAGTAGCCATCCGCGTGCAGCATCCGCCGCACGCGGGCCAGCACCGCGCGCCGGGTGGGCGCGTCCCAGTAGATCATCACGTTGCGCAGGAAGATGAGGTCCACCGGGGCCTCCGGGTGGAAGTCCTCCATCAGGTTGAGCGGACGGAACTCCACCGGCTTGCGCACCCGTTCGTTCAGCCGCCACCCGTCGCGCTCCTGGCGGAAGTAGCGCTGGCGCAGCTGGGGCGTCAGGCCCCGGTGGATCTCCTGCGCGTCGTAGCGGGCCTCGCTGGCGCGCACCAGGGCGCGGGTGGAGAAGTCGGTGGCCAGGATGCGCACCGTCCAGCCGGTGATCAGCAGCCCCGTCTCCGCCAGCGTCATCGCCACGCTGTAGGGCTCCTGTCCGTAGGCGCACGCCGCGCACCAGATGCGCAACGTGCGCGTCCGGCCTCGCCGCGCCATCAGGGCGGGGAGCACCGTGGTGCGCAGGGCCTCGAAGACGGACGCGTCCCGGAAGAAGGCCGTCTCGTGGTTGGCCAGGGCTTCGGCCAGGCGCTGATGGAGCGGGGTGTTCTCCGGCTTGGCGCGCAGCCGGGCCACCAGGGCGGTGATGTCCGCCACGCGCTCCTCGCGCACGAGCGAGGCGAGCCGCGTCTCCACCAGCGCATGCGTGTCGTGCTCCAGCACCAGCCCGGACAGCCGCAGCACGCGCTGCCGCAGCCAGGCGAAGTCGTCGTGAAGCAGGGGCATGTTCAAAGCCTCCGTCCGCGCGCTTCCACGCGCCGCACCAGCTCCGCGGCCACTTCGTCCAGCGCGACCACCCCGTCCGCCAGCCCTGCCTGCTCCACCGCGCCGGGCATCCCTCCGATGACACAGGTGGCCTGGTCCTGGACCACCACCTGTCCGCCCGCCTCATCCACGAGACGGCAGCCGCGCAGCCCGTCCTGTCCCATGCCCGTGAGCACCACCGCGAGCACACCCGGGCCATACACCTCCACCGCCGAGCGGAAGAGCACGTCCACCGCCGGACGGCAGGCATTCTCCGGCGGCCCCTGGTGCGTGAGGATCCGCACGCCGGTGGCATCCGAGGAGAGGGCCAGGTGGAAGTCCCCCGGCGCGACCCACACCGACCCGGGCCTCACCAGGTCGCCGGACACGGCCTCGCGCACGCGCAGCTTGCTGACGCCCTCCAGCCGCTCCGCGAGCAGCCGGGTGAACAGGGGCGGCATGTGCTGCACGATGAGCACCGGCACCGACAGGTCCGCGGGCAGCGCGGACACCACGCGCACCAGCGCGCCGGGGCCTCCGGTGGACGCGCCGATGACGATGATCTCCACCCGCGCCGGGCCCTGCGGCCGGGGCGGATGCGGCCTGGGCATGAGCGCCGGCCCCGACGGGACGCAGGTGTTGCGCACGTTGATGGCCTTGAGCTTGCGCACCAGCTCGTCGCGCACCGCCTCCACGGTGACGTTCATCCCGCCGGAGGACGTGGGCTTCGTCACGTAGTCGCGAGCCCCCAGCGCCAGTGCCTCCAGTGTGAGCACGCCGGCGCGTTCGGTGAGCGCGCTGAACATCACCACCGCCAGCTCCGGGGAGCGCTGCCGCAGGAGCTTCAGCGTCTCCAGTCCGTCCAGCTCTGGCATCTCCAGGTCCAGCAGCACCACGTCCGGTTGGAACTGCTCCACCTTCGCCAGCGCGATGCGTCCGTTGGCCGCGGTGGCGACGACCTCCAGGGCGGGGTCGCTTCCCAGCAGCAACGACACCTGTCGCCGCACCACCGCCGCGTCGTCCACCACCAGGACCCGGATGGCGCTCATGAGCGGTCGTTTCACCGGGCCGCGTGCGCGACCGGGCAGCGGCCCGTCGGGACGCTGGGGGCCGTGTCGCCGCCGTACACCTCATGCCGGGGCCGGCTCGCGAGGATCGCGCTGGCGCCCCAGTCCGTCACCCGGTGGAAGGCCTCGGACGCGATGAAGGCGTCGAAGCCCTCGCGGCTGTGCCATTCGGAGACGATGAGGTAGCGACCGGGGGCTCCCACGCTCCGGAACAGCTCCGTATGCGCATGCGTGGGCAGCGTGCGCATCGCCTCCAGGACGAGGGCGAACTTCCGCTCGAAGGCCTCCGCCTTGCCCTCGCGCACTTCGTAGTTCATGCCAATGGTCACCATCCGCCGCCTCCTTCGCTCCGGTTCATTCCAGCCACACCCGGACGTGACGCTCGCCCTCGTCCAGGTGGAACAATTCCGACGGCCGCAGTCCCGCCGCCACCGCCGCCGCCGCGATGGCCACCGGGTCCAGGCCCCGCGCCTCCAGCCTTGGCCGCAGGCCCTCCGGCAACAGGTCCTCCAGGTGCGCCGTCACGTCCGCGCGGAAGGTCAGCGCCACGCGCGTGCGGGCCCCTTCCATCACGCGAACGCGCAGGTATCGCGCGGTGCCTTCCACGTGCGCCTCGGGCGGGAGCGGCGGCGGTGGCAACCGTGGCGCGCGCGCTTCGTCCAGCAGCGGTCCCCACGCGATGGGGGCCTCCAGCACGTCCAGGTGGCGCATCAGCCCGTGGAACGCCCGCAGCACGAAGAGCAGTGACGCGGGCCCCGCGGCCCGGAAGTTCCAGCGGTGCGGCCCCAGCGCTTCGGTGAGCCGCGCGCCCAGGTGCCAGCGCGCGACGTGGAACGGGCCGTCCTGGAGGAAGGGCTCCAGCAACACGCGGCTGACGGCGGGCAGCACGTCCGCCATGGGCTCCAGCAACTCCGGCGTGAAGCCCAGCGTCACCCACGAGGCCAGGACCCGCCGCGGATCCGCTTCGGCCCCAGGGAGCCGCAGCAGCGCGATGAGCCGTCCCAGCCCCAGGGGCATTTCGGGAGGCAGCGGCTTCACGCAGCCGAAGTCGAGCACCCCCAGCGTGGGCGTGCCATCCGGCCCCCGGGAGACTCGGTAGTTGCCCGGATGCGGATCCGCGTGCAGCGCGCCCCAGGTGAAGAGGCCCTGGAGGAACAGGCGCACCAGCGTGGTGGACAGCGCGCGCCGGTCCGCCTCGCTCCAGCGCCGGGCCTCCGCGATGGGCTCCCCGTCCACCCAGGTCATCACCAGCAGGTCCTCGCGGGTGAGCGCGTCCACGGGCACGGGGACCACCACCCCCGGCACGTCCGCCATGCGCGCGCCCGCCTCCTGAAGCGCGCGGGCCTCGTGGTGGTAGTCCAGCTCCTGCTGGAGCATCCGCGCCAGCTCGCGCCGGTAGGCGGACAGGTCCAGCTTCCCGCGCCAGCCACCCAGCGGCGCCGCCAGCCAGCCCAGCGCGCGCAGGTCGTCGCGCACCGCGTCCGCGATGCCCGGGTGCCGCAGCTTCACCGCCACCGCGCGCCCGTCGTGCAACACCCCCCGGTGCACCTGACCCAGCGATGCCGCGATGCCCGCGCCGTCGAGCGACCGGAACACCTGTCGCCACGGTTGGCCCAGCCGGCGGGAGACTTCCGCCAGCGCGGCCTCTGGCGCGAGCGGGGAGGGGGCCTCCGCGAGCGATCCGAAGCCGGGCGTCTCCGACCCCAGCTCCGAGAGCGTGAGCACCTGCCCCACCTTCTGCGGCAGCCCGCGCAGCCCGAGCAGCCGCTCCGCCAGCTCCCGCCGCGCGGCTTCCGTGCCCTGGGGCCAATCGCCGCGACGCAGCCGCGTGGAGGCCCGCGCGACGCGTCCCAGCTCCCACCATCGTTTCAGTCCGGTCCTCACGCGCCTGGTTCCCCGGGTCCGAGTGGTGCGCTACTTCGAACGCTGGGTCTTGTCGGTGGTGTCCACCTGCACGACCAGCCGTTGCAGCGACTGCGCCATGTGGGCCAGCTCCACCGCCGAACGCTGCGTGCTGCCCGCGCCCTCGGTGGTGCTGCGCGCGGCCTCCGCGACGGCGGCCATGTTCTCGGAGATCTGCTGGCTGCCCTTGGCCGCTTCGCCCACGTTGCGCAGGATTTCGCCCGCCGTGGCCGTCTGCTCCTCCACCGACGACGCGATGGACGTCTGCAATTCATTGATGCGGCCGATGGTGGCGCCAATCTCCAGGATGGCGTTGACCACCTCCTCGGTGTCGTCCTGGATGGCGCCAATCTTCTGCCCGATGTCCTCGGTGGCCCGGGCCGTCTCGCGCGCCAGTTCCTTCACCTCGTTGGCCACCACCGCGAAGCCCCGGCCCGCCTCGCCCGCGCGGGCCGCCTCGATGGTCGCGTTGAGCGCCAGCAGGTTGGTCTGCTGCGCGATGGAGGTGATGACCTTGATGACCTTGCCAATCTCCAGGCTGCTGGTGCCCAGCTTGCTGACGATGATGGACGTCTTGTCCGCCAGCAGGACGGCGGACGACGCCACCTTGGCGGCGGTGCTCGCGTTGCGCGCCACCTCGCGGATGTTCGCGTTGACCTCCTCCATGCCGGACGCGACGCTCTGCACGTTGCGGCTCACCTGTTCGGCGCCCGCGGACACCTGGGTGGCCTGCGCCGCGGTCTCCTGCGCGTTGCTCACCATCTGCTGGCTGACGCTGGACAGTTCCTGCGAGGACGCCGCGAGCGTCTGCGAATGCTGCGTCACCTCCTGGAAGACGCCGCGCAGGGTGGTATCCAATTCCTTCTCACGCTGCTGCACGGCCAGCTTCTCCGTGATGAGCTCCCACGTCACCATGGGGCCCAGGTAGCGGCCCTGGCCGTCGTACACCGCCGTCACCAGCAGGTCCGCGATCTCCGGCCCGATGGGGATGTTCGCGCGCACCGGCAGGTTCTTGTCGTTGGAGAGGATCTTCCGCTGGTACGTCGCGTCCTTGTGGAAGATGTCGATGGTCGCCCCGAGCACCCGGTCCGCGGTGACGGGCAGGTGCTTCTCCACCCGCTGCAACAGCCGGCGGGAGGCGGGGTTCAGGTAGACGATCTTCAGGTCCTTGTCGGCCACCATCACGCAGGTGGGCGCGTTCTCCAGCATGGCCCTGAGGCGCGCCATCTCCGTGTCCGCGCGCAGCTTCTCCGTGATGTCGTCCCACGTCACCACGTAGCCGGTCAGCTCCCCGCCCTTGCCGACGATGCCGTCCACGCGGGCCTTGAGCGTGGCGTCCCCCACGGAGAAGACAGCCTCGTGCGGCAGGGCGGAAGGCGTGTGCAACCGCGACTCCTCGCGCCGGAGCTGTTGCTCGAAGCGGGACAGGAACGCATCCCCTTCCGCCCCCGACGCGCCATCGTGGAGCGACGCCGTCGAGTCGATTCGCTCGATGGCCTCCGTGGACGACGCGTTGACGAAGACGACCTCCAGGTGCTCATCCAGGACGAGCACGTTGACCCGGGCCGCGTCGAGCAGGGCTTCGCCCACCGCGCCTGACAGGGGTGACGCCGCGCGACGCCGGGGGGCGGGCTTTTCCACGGCGGCCCGGCGGCCCTTCACGGGAGCGCGCTTGCCGGCGGGTTTGCGCGCGGGGGCCTCCTCCGGCGTCCCCATCGCCGCCAGCACCTCCCGGGCAACGGGGCCGGACACGTCCTGTTCATCCAGCACGGAGGCCAGGTGTTCGGCGACGCGCTCGAAGTGGTGCGGGCGCAGGTTCAGCTCCGCGTGCACCTCGCGCATCGACGGGCCGCGATAGAGGGCGGGCCCTCCCAGGTGCTGCGTGAGGTACGCGACCATCTGCCGTTGCAGGGCGATGACGTCCGCGCGGCGGAAGAGGGGCTTGAGCAGGGCGTCCGTCATCACCCGGGCGTAGAGCTTCTGCACGGCGGCCGTGAGGGCGGCCTTGCCCCCCAGGCGTTGGAAGAGGGTGTTCTTCACGGCGGGCGCGGCGGGGCGGGCCATCAGCGGGCCTCCTGGGACCTGTCTCTTAA